>JANQSB010000360.1 GCA_028284295.1 Myxococcota bacterium
CGATCCCCGTGCCAGGCCAGGCGCAGGTGCCGACGCGAAATGCCGGGCTCGGGGATCGTGACGTCGCACTGGGCGCTGCGGCCGATCGCCGTTTCCTGGAGGCCGATCGGGAAGCTCTCGTTCTCGAGTCCCGCATTTCGCGTCGGCACCTGCGCCTGGCCTGGCAGGGGGATCGCCTGGTGCTCTTCCACCTGAGTGGCACCAACTCCACCTGCGTCAACGGCGACCTGGTGAAGGAGAGCCGACCTCTCTGCGACGGGGACGAGCTGCTGCTGGCCGACCAGGTGCTGCTCCGCGTCGGGCTCGACGGCTCGCGTTCCGCGAACGACGAACGTCCCACCCTGCCGCCGCAGTCGTCGGGCGCCGAGGAGGATCCCACCCGGGCCGAGGACACGCCTTCGCGCAGTCTGCGGCAGTACATGGAGGAGAAGATCGAGCGGGACCGGCTGATCGAGGAGCAGTTCGCGGTGGTCGGCAGCTTCGTCGACATCGACGTGGTCGGGTCGTACAAGATGAAGGCAGAGGCCGACCGGCCGGCACACATCATCGTGTCCTTCGAGCGCTTCCGGACCTTCGTCGGGTCCGTGATCGAGGAGTTCGGCGGACAGGTGCTCAACAGCAACGGCGACGAGCTGATGTGCTTCTTCGAGTCGACCCTCGACGCGGTGCGCGCGTCCAGCGCCATCCTCGAGCGACTTCCCGAGTTCAACGAGACCCAGAACGTGCTCGCTTCGCCGTTCCGCTTTCGCATCGGTGTCCACACCGGGCGTTCGCTGGTGGACCGCGAACGGGGCGTGGCCTACAGCGAGGTGCTCGACATCGCCGGCCACCTGCAGAAGGCCGCCGAGGTCGACACCTTCTTCGTGTCGCAGGCGACCCTCGACGCGCTGCCCGAAGGCCTTCCCCTGGAGCCGGCCGGCACCCTCGAGCACGAGGGCATTCCGATGTACCGCGCGACCGAGCCGATCCGCTAGCGGGCGAACGCTTCGCGTTCGCTTGCTGCGGGTCTGCACCCCGTGCAGAATTTCCCTGGGAGCGCCGGCTGTCGAGGGCATAGCCTCGCGGGGCCGGATGTGAGACAGTGGGGCAGCTGAGGCAGCTGGGGGGCGGGTGATCCGTTGATCGTGATCCGCGCTGGAGACGATGGGCCGCGCTACCGGGGGCACGGTCCGGTGGTCGTCGGGCGGGACGAGTCCTGCGAGATCCAGCTGGACGATCCCATTGCGAGTCGGCGACACCTCCGCATCCACCGGAAGGGCCACGAGTGGCTGGCCGAGGACCTCGGCAGCCGCAACGGCACCCGGGTCGGTGATGCCGACCGCCCGATCACCACCGCCATCCTGCGAGCCGGCGACGTGCTGCGGGTGGGCGGCACCCTGCTCTACATCTCCTTCGACCAGACCGTTCCCGACATCGACATCGAGGAGCCCCTCCGCTTCACGATCCTCGAGCCCGCGTCCGCCGCGAGCGAGGTCCGCTGCACTCGCGAAACGGTGACGATCGGGCGCCACCCGTCCTGCGACGTGGTGGTGGACGACCCGACGGTCTCGCGCCTGCACGCGGTGGTGGCGAAGACCGGCGCCGGCTACGTGATCAACGACCAGAAGGCGACCAACGCCGTCTACGTGGGAGACCCGCCCGAGCGCATCACCGCGGCCGTCCTCTACGACGGGCAGATCATCCGGCTGGGCACCGCGAAGCTACGCGTCCACGTTCCCGCGGAGGTCGGGCAGCGCCCGGAGCCGCCGCGGATCAGCCAGGCCACCCTGATGATCCCGGCGGAGGGTCCGCGCCCGGTCGCCGAGGTGATCCAGGCCCAGCTCGCCAAGGCGCCGCTCTTCCAGGGCTTCGCCGAGGAGGACTGGACCCTCTTCCTGACCGCGTACGAGCGCGACACCGAGCTCCACATCGAGCACTTCCAGCCGGGCGAGCTGGTGTGCGAGGCGGCGCGCTTCGACTCCTATTTCCGGGTGGTCCTGAAGGGCGCCATCGAGACCCAGGACCCGCGTTCGAGCCAGGTGCTGTTGACGCACCACAAGGGCGACTTCTTCGGACTCATCGAGGCGAAGAAGTCGCTGGCGCGCGCCACCCGTCACGTCGCCACCGAGGAGTCGCAGGTCCTGTGCCTGCCCCGTCATCAGATCCGCTACGTCGAGCGCAACGCCGCGGCCCGCGCCCTGCTCGAAGAGCGCCACAAGGAGGAGTCGTGGCGCGTCATGGCCGCCCAGCTGCCCCTCTTCGAGGGCGTTCCGGTGGAGACGGTCAGCGACCTCATCCAGGCCTCCGAGATCGAGTTCTACGACAAGGCAGGCATGGTGATCATCCAGGAGGGCGAGCGGGGCGAATCGGTGGGCATCGTTCGCGACGGATTTCTCAAGGTCGTCAAGCAGCAGGAGAACGAGCACGACCCCGATCGCATCCTCGGCTACATCCGCGCGGGCGACATCTTCGGCGAGGCCGCCATCCTCGACGACTCTCCGCGCACCGCCAGCGTCGTGACCGCCGGCAAGGCCGAGGTGGTGAAGATCGACAAGGACGCCTTCCGAAACCTGTGCGAGCAGCACCCCGAGATCCCCGACCGCCTGGCGAAGCTGCAGCAGGAGCGTCAGGAGTCGCGACCGGACCCGCTGCTCGCGCGGCAGCTGGAGAAGTGGGGACAGGGCTTCATCCAGGCGGACGCGCTGCTGCTGATGGACCTCGAGCTGTGCGTGAAGTGCGACCTGTGCGTCGAGGCGTGCGAGGAGCTGCACGGCGAGAGCCGCCTGATCCGCCGGGGGATCGAGCTGGAGACGCCGCTGGGCACCCACCTTGCCCCGGCGGCCTGTCGTCACTGCGACGATCCCCTGTGCATGTTCTCGTGTCCCACCGGAGCCATCAAGCGCCGCCCCGAAGGCGAGATCTACATCGACTACGACCTCTGCACCGGCGTCGGCGCCTGTGCGCTCGCCTGTCCCTACGACAACATCCACATGATCGAGACCCACAAGTTCGACCAGGCGCAGGCCGTCAAGCAGCGCGCGCACCCGGACCACACCTTCTTCCGCCCCTATCCCGACCAGGGAGTGAAGCCTCGCGGCCTGCTCCAGCGGCTGCTCGCGTTCGGCAAGGTGGAAGACCCGCAGCAGGCGCCCGCACCCGCCGCGGACGACGATGGACGCCACGTGCCTGCGAGCTACCCGATCAAGTGCGACATGTGCGATGGCCTGCCCTTCATGGGCTGCGTCCACGCCTGCCCGACCGGTGCGGCGATGCGGGTCGACCCGGTCGAGCTCCACGGCGCGGTGGCGGGCGCCGGCGCGCGCAAGGCCGTCGGGGGATCGGGCGCTTGAGCGCCGCGCCTGCTGAGTCCCGCGAGCGGCGCCTCGGTCTGGGCCCCGTCCTGCGCGGTCCGCTCGGGGTTCTCGGTCTGCTGCTCCTGGCCGGAGGGCTCGCCCTCGCGGTGGGCTCCTCGCCCCTCGCGGACTGGAGCAGCGGCTTGCTGACCCTGGTGCTGATGGGGCTGGCGGCCCTCTACGCGGTTCGGCGCCGGACCCTGCGAGTCTCCCTGCTGCTGCTTCGCCCCGTCGCGGGTCGCGAGCGGACCGATCCGCTGCGCCAGCTGGCGGTCGAGCTCGACCGCCTGCGCAGCTGGCGGGTGGCGCACCTGGGGCTGGGTGTGGCCTGGGCGCTGGCGCTCTTCTGGCACGTCGACGCCAGCCACGGGGGCTGGCTCGAGACGGTGCTGCTGGCTCTCTGCCTGGGCGTGCTGCTCTCGGGTCTCTTCGGCGTCGTGCTGCAGTACTGGCTGCCGCGTTCGATGCTCGGGATCATCGAGCGCGAGGTGCGCGTGGCGGACGTCGACGCGCGTCGCAGCGCCATCTTCGTCCAGGCCGAGGAGAAGATCCTGGGCGGCTCGGACCAGCTGGTGGACGCCTACGTGGCCGAGATCCGCCCGCGTCTGCAGGGGGAGCCCACGCGCTTGCGGCTCTTCGAGCACACCCTCCGTCGGCAGGACCCGGGCGCGATCCTCCGCGGCCAGCTCTGGCGGCGGCTGGAGGGCATGGAGGCGGCGGACGCGGCGACCTTCCGCGAGCTGATCGACCTGGCGGAGCAGAAGGGTCGACTCGACCTCAACCTGTATCACCTGCAGCTCTCGGTCGGCTGGCTGCTGGTGCACGACGCGCTGGTGATCGGAACGGGCGTGCTGGTGCTGCTGCACCTGCTCGCAGTCGCGTACTTCTAGGTTGGACCGGAAGGGCGGACGGGAAGGGCGGACCGGATGATCCTGCGGGCCTACGTGGTGGTGGTCGCGCTGATCGCGCTGGGCGGGGGCTTCCTGGTCTTCGGGGAGTCGCCCAGCGCGAGTCCCGGCCCGATCACCAAGCGGCACGCGGCGCTCGAGATCGAGTGTCGGGCCTGCCACGCGCCCTTCCAGGGCGCGAGCGAGGGCTGCGAGAGCTGCCACGGCGGACTCGCCGACGAGAACCTGCACCGGGCCGCGGGCCTGGTCTGCGCCGACTGCCATCCCGAGCACCGGGGTGCCTCGGTCTCGCTCAACCAGGACGCCCGGGAGGAGTGCGCGAGCTGTCATGCGCACGAGTCCATCGAAGCCGTCGACGGGCACCGGATCGGCGGCACCCTGATGCGACCCCTCGAGCTCGACTCCCCGCGGCGTGCGCGCGCCGAGGCGTTCACCACCTTCTCCCACGCGACCCACTTCGAAGAGGCCGAGATCGAGGACGACCCCAACTGCAAGCGGTGTCACTTCGTCGGCGAGAACGCAGCCACCCTGGCCGGCGCCGAGCAGCTGGTCCTGTGGTCGGCGTGCGAGGACTGCCACGACGATTGGGAGGCCGCCGGCTTCGCCGACGCCGCCCGCGATCGGGCCAAGCGCGTCTCCCTGGACCTCGATCGCTTCCCGCGCGTCGCCTTCGCGCACTCCGAGGAGCATCTCGAGGTGGCTTGCGAGCAGTGTCACACCTCGATGCGCGAATCCGAGGCGGTGGGGGACGAGGCGGAGGAGGAGACCGGCCCCGGTCCCCGGGCTCTCGCGCTCGCGACCTGCTTCGGATGCCACGTCCACCAGAGCGAGGGCGCCGACTGGGCGACGGCCGAGACTCCGGAGCTATCCGACTATGCGCCCGGGACCGTGACCGACTGCGCGGACTGCCACGAGTTCCACGGCCGTGGCAGCGAGGCGGAGATCGTCGCAGCGGACTCGAAGCGCGAGGGCCGACCCGGAGGCTGGGATCTCTGGGGGCGCTTCGCGGGACTCAGCCTGACGCCATGGCTGCTCGTCTTCGCGGGTCTGGGCGGCGGCGGCTGCGTGGCGGTGTGGCGCCGGCTGCCGCCGGTACGGCGCGGCGAGCTCGTTGCCAACTCGAACGTCGCGCCACAGCGCGTCGCGGAAGTGCCGGTGCTGTCCCCCTTCAACGAGACCAGCGTCGAAGGGGTGTACATCATCGGGGAGGCCGCCGGTGTTCCGCTCGTGAACCGCGCCATGAAGTCGGGCTTCGACGTGGTCGACATCATCGACAACCGTCTCGGCAGCCAGAAGGGAGTCGCCGAAGGGGACGAGACGCCGCCCGAGGAGAGGGTGCTCGATCTGCTGATCGCCGGATCGGGACCGGCGGGTCTGGGAGCCGCGACCCGGGCCCAGAGCCTCGGCCTCTCCTACGTGGTGTGCGAGAAGAGCACCGCAGCGGCCACCATCCGGGACTATCCGCGGGCGAAGATCATCCAGGCGGCGCCCGTCGACATCCCCGACTACGGCTCCTTCTTCCAGGAGGACGACGAGTCGAAGGAAGCGCTGGTGCGTCGCTGGGAGGACATCATCACGCGGACCGGCGTCGTGATGCGAGAGCGCGAGGAGGTCATCGACGTTCGCGCCCACGACGAGGGCGGCTACGAGGTCGAGATCGCGGGCGGCAAGTGCTACCGCACCCGCAACGTGGTGCTGGCGATCGGCATGCGCGGTACGCCCCGTCGGCTTCGAGTGGAGGGAGAGACGCCGGAGAGGGTCGCCTACAACCTGATCGATGCCACGGAGTACCGGGAGCAGAAGCTGCTCGTGGTGGGTGGGGGCAACGCAGCCGTCGAGGCCGCGCTGGCCCTGTCCGAGCCCGAGCTCCTGAACACCGTGCACCTCGCGATCCGCGGACCCGTCCTCAAGGGCATCACGCCGCAGAACTCGAGCGACATCGACGAGGCCGCGTCCGAAGGGCGGGTGGAGATCGTCCCCTCGTCGTCGATGCAGGAGATCCGCGCGGGAGTCGCGGTGCTGGAGACGCCGGACGGTGACCTCGAGCTGCCCAACGATCAGGTCTTCGCACTGATCGGCGCCGAGCTGCCCCTGGGCTTCCTGCGGAAGATCGGCGTGCGACTGGCGCGCAAGGGCCTCTGAGGCGCGTCGTCGGGTGATGCGCGCAGGCTCCGACATGGCCGACTGGAGGGGATGCGAGGCGCCCCGACTGCCGGCCACCCGGGGCCGCTTCGTACGGGTCGATCCGCTCGACGCCGAGTCGGACGCGGGCCCGCTCTTCGCCGCGCTCGGTGGCCCGGAGAACGACCCGCTGTGGCAGTACATCCCCTTTGGTCCGATGGGCTCGCCCGAGGAGCTGATGACCCTGCTGCGCGCTGCCGGAGAAGCGGGCGGGTGGCAGACCCACGTGTTCCGCGGAAGCGAGTCGGGGCAGACACTCGGGATGGCGAGCTACATGCGAATCCGTCCCGAGGCGGGCTCCGGCGAGGTGGGCTGCGTGGTGCTCTCCCGGGCGCTGCAACGGACCCCGGCGGCCACCGAGGCGATCTTCGTGATGGCGAGGCACCTGTTCGACGACCTGGGCTACCGGCGCTTCGAGTGGAAGTGTGACGACGCGAACGCCGCCTCCAAGCGGGCGGCGCTGCGCTTCGGCTTCTCCTCGGAGGGGATCTTCCGCCAGGACCTCGTCGTCAAGGGCAGGAACCGCGACACGGCCTGGTTCGCCATGATCGACCGCGACTGGCCGCGCATCCGCGCAGCCTTCGAGGCCTGGCTCGACCCTGCGAACTTCGACCCGGCGGGAAGTCAGCTGCGGACCCTGGCCGAGATCCGCGAGGCGAGCGCCTGAGCCGAGTCGGATGCCCGGGCGCTCTCGTCGCCCGGGCTCACTTCTTGCGCGTGTGGCAGAGGGTGCACTTCGTCGGGGCCTTCTCGCCCTCGCGCTTTCCCATCGCCAGCAGCTCGTTCTGCGACTTGTGGCAGCCCACGCAGCTGGTCTGCTCCTGGTCGCCGCTGCGCGGGAAGGGGTGCTTCTTCGAGTGCACGGCCCGGGTCTTCTTCTTCTCCTCGTCGGCGTCGCCGCCGATGTCGTGACACTCGCTGCAGCTCGCGGGTGACTCGTCGCCTTCCTGGGTGTGGTGACAGGTCTGGCATTCGCCATTCGGCATGTACTGGTCGGATGCGTGCGCCAGGTGGGCGAACTCCACCTCGTTGTACTTCTCGCCGTCCGTGTTGAGGATCATCACGTCGTCGGCATCCTCGAGGTAGCGCTCGACACCCCTCCCGCTCGCCGCCGCCCGGCGTGCCTGCTCCTCGGCCTCCTTGCGCGCGGTTTCGGCGGCCCGGGCGCGCTCCTTCTCCTGGGCCTTCTGCTGCGTCAGGGCTGCCTCGGCCTTCCTGCGCTCGGCCTCGGCGGCACGTCGCTCGGCTTCCTCGATGCGCTTGGCCTCGTCCTCGATGCGCTTCGCCTCGGCGGCCGCCTCCGCAGCGGCCGCCGCCTTGGCGGCCTCGGCCTTCTTCCGCGCGGCCTCCTGCTGCTGCTGTTCGCTCAGTGCGGCCATGCGCTTCTTCTCGGCCTCGGCCTCGGCCTTTGCCTTGGCCTCGGCGGCCTTCGCCTTGGCTTCGGCGGCCTTGCGCTCGGCCTCCGACTTCGCGGCAGCTTCCCGCTCCCTGCGCTCGGCCAGGGCCTTCTCGGCTTCGGCCGCGCGGGCCTTCGCGACGGCCGCGTCGCGACGCCGGGCCTCCTCTCTGGCATCCACGTAGTAGTGCGGGTCTTCCTTGTCGACCCAGTGGGCGATGTCGCGCGAGAACTCCCGCAGGTTGAAGGGCACGTAGGTCGGGCTGGCGGGGTTGTGGCAGCTGGTGCAGACCTGTCGCCGCTCCTTCAGGTCCTTCAGGATGCGGAAGCCCATGGCCTCCCGGTTCGCGACCCCGGGGCCGTGGTCGGCGTCGGCGTACTCGCTGCCCGGCCCGTGGCAGACTTCGCAGGTCACGCCTTCCTCGTGGGTGTAGCCGTCGCCGATCTGGCTGTCGTCCGCCCCGTAGGCGGTGGTGTGGCACTTCACGCAGCGCCAGTCGTTCAGCGGGTCGTCGATGCCGCGGTTGCGCCGCCCGATCTCGCGGGTGTACTCGCGCTTCAGGCTCTGGTAGGCCGCCGAGTGAACGTGGTGCTGCCACACCTGGGAGGCGCCCAGGTGGAAGTCGCCCGTGGGCTCCAGGTGGCAGCTGCGGCAGGCCTTCTCGCCCTCGTACTTCCAAGGGCCCTTCATCAGGGTCGGGGTCTGGGGCTCGCCGTAGTCGACCGGGCCCTCCGGGAAGACACCCGCCGGCGGGTTGCCGAACTCCACGTAGCGCGCGTTCACCCAGCCGTTCGTGTAGCCACCCCCCGCCTCGATCGAGTACCAGGTGGCCCGGCCGACGGGCGTCTGCTCGAGGACGCGGATGCGGTCGTACTTCAGCAGGATCCCGACGACATCGGCCTTCGTGCCCGGGCCCGCGCGCAGGTTCAACGCGGTGGTTGCAACCCAGGCCTCGAAGCCTTCGTCCTCCGCCGCGTCTGCGGCGTTCGCGGCTGCGGCGAGCACCAGGCTGCCCAGCAACAGCACCGTGGCCGAGATCTGCGAGCGGGAGGGGGCCGGGCTGCAGGATCGGCGGCAGGGCGGACGGGACGATCGCAACATTCGGGCCCCCTCGGGCACTCGCAGTGGGTGGCGTCGAAGTC
>JANQSB010000383.1 GCA_028284295.1 Myxococcota bacterium
ATCCGCCGCCAGGGCGTCCAGCGCGCTCAGGGTGCCCTCGGTGTCGCGCAGGTAGAGCGCGCCGACGGATGCCACCACGCGCGCCTGCTCTTCGAGCACCGCCAGCGCATCCGGATCGGCAACCAGCGCCCGGTAGGTCGCCTGGACGGTCAGCGACCTCCCCTCGATCAACGCCGCGAACTCGCGATCCGTCTGCGCCCGCAGCGCGACGATCTCTTCGAGCACCTCGCGCTCGCGAAGCACCAGCTCGCGGGCCGCACGAGCCAGGCTGGCGGGGCGACCTGCGAGCAGGGTCTCGAGGGCGTCCAGCGAGTCCACCCGGGCGAGCGGATCGATCAGCTCGGGATGGGAGATGACCTGCCAGGCGAGGATCTGCTGCGCGGGCGTGAAGTCGGAGAGCACCACGCGGAAGCGCTCGCTCGACAGCCGCTGCAATACGACCACGTCCTGGAGCAGATCCGGCACGGTCGCGGCATCGAGCAGAACCGCGCGGGACTCGGGCGGCAACAGCGCGATCGCCTCGAGGCTGCCGCGTTCGGCGCTGGCCTCGAGCTCCTCCGGAGCGACCGAGATGCCTGCCGAGGCGCCGGGCGCGGTACCGAGCACGAGCAGCAACGCCACACTGCCTGCTGCACCTGTCCTCGCCGCCCGCCTCGAAAGCCCTCTCGTCGTTCGCTCCATCCCGCGTGCCTCCCGCAACGGCTCCGCACCGGCGGCTCGCGCGGCGGGACGGATCCGATCGAGAGCATAGGCGAGCCGTCGGCGAGAGCCCGAGCTGCGCCGACGGCGTCCGGCAGCAGGTTGTCAACGGCCCGCAGCCCTTCGGAAGCGGAGCTCAGACCTGGAAGACGGTCTCGTCGGGAAGGCGGATGGCCGTCAGGGGGCCACCGTAGACGGCCCCGGTGTCGATGCCGATGCTGAAGGGCGGATTCCAGCGGACGCGGAAGTCCTCGCTGGGGGTGTGGCCATAGACGACCGTGGCGTTGAACTCGTTCGGGAGGTCGAGGGTGGTCCGATTCCAGAGCAGGTCTTCGGGCTTGCTGCGGCGGAGCGCGTAGGCCACGTCGCTCTCCCGCAGCTGGTCCCGACCGAAGCCGGCGTGGACGAAGATGTAGTCCCCCTCGACGTGGTGCAGCTTCAGCCCGAGCAGGAAGTCCTCGTGCTGCTTGGGAAGACGGAAGGTGCGGCGGTCGGGCGTCTCGCGGTCGAAGTAGCCGTAGCTGTGCAGGGTGCGGTCGCCGCCGTTCATCAGGAAGGCGTCGCCGCCGAAGTAGGCGTCGTCGGTCCAGCCCAGGAAGTCGAGCAGCATCGACTCGTGGTTCCCCAGCAGGAACACGCAGGGCCACTCGCGCTGCAGCTGGATCAGCCGCTCGACCACCGCGTAGGCGTCGGGCCCGCGGTCGATGTAGTCCCCCAGGAAGACGAGACGATCGCCCTCCTCGAGCGGGAGCTTCTCGAGCAGCTCCTCGAGCTTCTCGTGCTCCCCGTGGATGTCCCCCACCGCGTACAGCATGACCCGGGGCAAACCCCTCCCGTCATCGTATTTTCGGAAGATGGGTCGTGGGGCTTGACCCCCGGGGTTCCCGAAATCTCTCAGGAATCGCGCGCCGGGGGCTGCGGCGCGGCCTTCCGCGCGGCCAGCTGGCCACAGGCGGCATCGATGTCCGCGCCCCGGTTCCGGCGCAGGGTCACCCGCAGGCCGCCCTCGTGGAGCGCCGCGGTGAAGCGGTCGATCACGTCGCCAGCGGGCGGCTGGTAGGGGGCGTCCGGGTGGGGGTTCATCGGGATCACGTTCAGCTTCGACGGAATGCCCCGCAGCAGCCTCGGCAGCAGCCGGGCGTCCTCCAGCGAGTCGTTCACCCCCTTCATCAGGGTGTACTCGAAGAAGACCGGTCGCCGGGGCGAGACGAGCTCCTCGTTTCGCAGGCTGTCGAGCAGCACCTCCACCGGGTACTCCCGATTCAGCGGGACCAGCTCGTCCCGGACCTCGTCGCGCACCGCGTGGAGGGACACGGCCAGGTTGATGGGCCCGACCTCGAGCAGCGGCCGGATCCGCGGAACCACGCCCGCCGTCGAGACCGTGATGCGCCGGGGCGCCATCGCGAAGGCCTTGGGGTCCGTGAGGATGCGGATGGCTTCGAGCACCTTCGGGAGATTGAGGAGCGGCTCTCCCATTCCCATGAAGACGATGTTGCTGAGTCGCTCTGCGTCCTCGTCGGACTCGCCGCGGACCAGGTCCCGGGCGCGACACACCTGGTCGATGATCTCGGCCGTGCTGAGATTGCGCGTGAACCCCAGCGCGCCGGTGGCACAGAACGAGCATGCCAGCGGACAGCCCACCTGGGTCGAGATGCACAGCGTGTTGCGGCGCTCTTCCGGGATCAGCACCGCTTCGACCGCGGCTCCGTCCCGGGTCCGCAGCACCAGCTTGCGGGTGCCGTCGTTCGAACGCTGCACGGTCTCGAGCTCGAGGGCGCGGCTGCTCCACTCGTCCGCGAGCTGACGCCGCAGGGGCAGGTCGAGGTTCGTCATCTCCATCGGGTCCTCGACGCCGTGGCGGTAGATCCAGCCCGCGACCTGGTCGGCGCGGTAGCGTGCGATGCCACGCGCGGCGAAGTCCTCACGAAGCTGCGCGAGGGAGCGGTCCTTGAGCTGCAGCGTCATCGAGCGGGCCCGCTCGAGCCGCCGCCGGACTCGAGAGCGCTGCGGCGGGACTCGAGAGCGCCGCGGCGGGATTCGAAAGCGCCGCGGTACTCAAAGAAGTGCAGCGCACGCCCCGCCTCGCGCCAGCTCTCCTCGTACGCGGTGTGCAGACGCCCCGGCACCTCGCGCCGGTACGGCTCGGGCGCGAAGCGGTTCTCGAGGCCCGGCTCGGCCTCCAGCAACGCTCCGATCTGCCTCGCGTAGGACGCATCGTCGGTGGCCACGTGCAGCGGGCCGGACGCGACGAGGACTCGCGCGAGATCGGCCACGAACGGGGCCTGGAAGAGGCGCCGGCGCGCGTGCTTCTCCTTCGGCCACGGATCCGAGAAGTTGATCCAGATCTCCGAGACGCTCGCCGGCTCGCAAGCCGGTCCCAGGACCACCTGCCCGCGCCCCTCGATGAGGCGCACGTTTCGCAGGCCCGACCGGGCCAGGCGACGGGCCATCTTCAGGACGCGCTTGAACGAGACCTCGACGCCCACGAAGGCCTGGTCGGGGTGCTTGCCCGCGAGCTCGAGCAGGAACTCCCCGCGCCCGAAGCCGATCTCCACCACCGGGCGGACGGGCATCCCCGGCTCGCCGAAGAGCGACGCCCAGCCGTGCCCGGCCAGCTCGTCGACGCTGCGACGCCAGTCCTCTCCCGGGATGTCGTACTTGAGGGCTCGGCCCAAGGTCTCTTCTCTCGCTGGCGCTCTGGCGCGGGTCGGCTGGGGCGCCCGACGGAGCGGTCGGGCGTCAGACCGAGGAGCCCGTCAGCAGGGATCGCAGGTCCGGGAGGCGCGGCCGGCGCGGGTACAGCTCTACTTGATAGCGCTCCCGGCTCTCGATGCCCGCGCGGGTGGCGGCCTCGGCGATGGCCTCGAGCGGGCCCCCGAGCGCGTCCACCAGGCCCACCTCCCGGGCCTGCCGGCCACTCCAGATCCGGCCCGCGGCGACGCGTTCGACGGCGTCGCGCTCCATTCCGCGGCCGGCGGCCACCCGATCGAGGAAGACGTCGTAGAGGGCCTGCATCTCGTCGCGAACGGCTTCCCGCTCCTCGGGGCTGAAGCCGCGCGCCTCGCTGAACAGCCCCGCGCGCGCACTCGTCTCGACGGCGTCGCGCCCGACGCCGAGGCGCCGGTACAGGCCTTCGAGATTGAGCTTGCCCCCGACCACGCCGATCGATCCCGTGACCGTTCCGGCCTCGGCCAGGATCGCGTCGGCAGCGGCCGCCAGGTAGTAGCCGCCCGAAGCGGCGACCTCGCCCATCGACACCACCACCGGCTTCTCCTTGCGGGTGAGCTCGACGGCGCGGAAGAGCAGGTCCGATGCCACCGCGTCTCCACCGGGGGAGTCCACGCGCAGCACCACCCCGCGTACGCGATCGTCGTCCTTCAGCTGCTCGAGCAGCCGCGGAAGCACGACACTGCCGATGCCGCGCCGCCCGGGGCCCCGGTGCACGTTGCCGCTGGCCACCACGTAGGCGAGCCGCGGGAGGGACCGCAGCAGCGGATGCCAGCCCGGATCCGACACCACCGAACCCAGGTAGCCGTGGATGTCCAGAAAGGAGACGTCCCGATCCGGGCCACTGCCTCTCGAGAGCGGGCGCAGCTCCTCCTCGAGCTGGTCCCGGTACAGGAAGCCGTCGACGAGACCCGCCTCGCGGGCGGCGGCGGCGGCGTAGGGTCCGCGATCGATCCGCTCGCGCACCTCCGCCTCGGAGAGCCCCCGGCCCCGGGAGATCGCCTCGACCAGCTCCTGGAAGAGGTCCGATTGCCACGCCTCGATCTGCTCGCGCTGCTGGGCGGACATCTCCCGGCGCGTCACCATCTCGCCCGCGCTCTTGTAGCGGCCGATGTGGACCACCTCGGCCTCGACGTCGAGCTTGTCGAGCAGGTCCCGCAGGTAGAGCTGCTCGCTGCGCAGCCCGACCAGCTGGATCACCCCCGCCTCCGGCAGCCACAGCTTCGTGGCGCCGCTGGCGATCCACAGCTGCGCCGCGCTCAGGCTCTCGGCCCAGGCCACCACCGGGACGCCGGCGGCCACCAGGGCGTCGACCGCCCGCCGGAGCGCCGCCGCCTGCGCGAAACGGTGCGGGCCGCTTCCCTGGAAGCGCAGCGCCACCCCGGCGAGTCGCGGGTCCGTGGCGGCGCGCTCGAGGGTGCG
>JANQSB010000367.1 GCA_028284295.1 Myxococcota bacterium
GCCTCGGCCGCGATCTGAGCCGCACGCATCTGCTGCGCACCCTGGACTTCCTGCGCGACGGCCGCGTGGGAACCACTCTCGAGCTGCCGGGCGGTGCGCGGCTGCTGGCGCGCCGCGAGCACTTCCTTCTCTCCCCAGCATCCGAGGGTTGAGTGGGGCTCTCGGGGACGTCACCGGGTCAACCCGTGGGGCACATGCTACTTTGATGGTCGGCCTCGAATCCCACCCGGAAGCCCTGCGGGGACCCGGGTCGGAACCGAGCGCCAGGCCTGGGGGTCCGTCCTGAAGCGCCGCGTGTTCGAGGTCCGATTTTGAATCAGCAGTTCTACAAGAACATGGCCCTCTGGGTCGTCATCCTGGTGATCATCCTGCTCCTGGTCACGATGCTGAAGCAGGAAGAGCCGCCGCCGCCCGACATCGCCTACAGCGAGTTCATCGGGGAGCTCGAGCACGGCGCCATCGAGTCCGTGACCATCGAGGAAGGCGGACGCATCAACGGCGTCAAGGGAAGTGGGGAGAAGTTCAACACCCACGCCCCCGCCATCACCGAATCGCTGCTCGCCGACCTGGCCGAGGCCGACGTCACCGTCACCTCGCAGCCCCGGGAGGAGTCGAGCTTCTGGCGGCAGATCCTGATCATGTGGTTCCCGCTGCTGCTCTTCATCGGGCTGTGGGTCTTCTTCATCCGGCAGATGCAGTCGGGGGGCGGGAAGGCCATGAGCTTCGGCAAGAGCAAGGCTCGCCTGCTCACCGAGAGTGACCACCACGTCACCTTCGAGGACGTGGCCGGCATCGAGGAGTCGAAGGTCGAGCTCGAGGAGGTCATCGCCTTCCTGCGCGAGCCCAAGAAGTTCACGCGCCTGGGCGGACGCATTCCGAAGGGCGTGCTGCTGGTCGGACCGCCCGGTACCGGCAAGACCCTGCTCGCCAAGGCGGTGGCGGGGGAGGCCAACGTTCCCTTCTTCTCCATCTCCGGCTCGGACTTCGTCGAGATGTTCGTCGGCGTCGGTGCGTCCCGGGTGCGCGACCTGTTCCAGCAGGGCAAGAAGAACGCGCCGTGCATCATCTTCATCGACGAGATCGACGCGGTCGGTCGCCACCGCGGCGCCGGCCTGGGCGGCGGTCACGACGAGCGCGAGCAGACCCTGAACCAGCTGCTCGTCGAGATGGACGGCTTCGAGAGCAACGAAGGCGTCATCCTGGTCGCCGCGACGAACCGTCCGGACGTGCTCGACCCGGCGCTGCTGCGCCCGGGACGCTTCGATCGCCGGGTGGTGGTGCCGCGGCCGGATCTCAAGGGCCGCATCGACATCCTCAAGATCCACACCCGCCGGGTGCCGCTCGAGGAGGACGTCGACCTCGACACCCTGGCCCGGGGCACGCCCGGCTTCGTGGGCGCCGACCTGCAGAACCTCGTCAACGAGGCGGCCCTGCTGGCGGCTCGCCGCGACGGCCAGCGCGTGGGCAACGAGGACTTCGAGAACGCCAAGGACAAGGTCCTGCTGGGCACCGAGCGCCGCAGCATGATCATGAGCGAGCAGGACAAGCGGATCACGGCCTTCCACGAGGCGGGTCACGCGCTGATCGCGCTGCTCACGCCGGACCACTCGGACCCGGTCCACAAGGTGACGATCATCCCGCGCGGCATGGCCCTGGGCCTCACCCAGACGCTGCCCGTCGAGGATCGCCTGAACTACACCCGCGAGCAGATCTGGGCGATCGTCCGCTACGCGATGGGCGGGCGCGCCGCGGAGGAGCTGGTCTTCGACCACTTCTCCACCGGCGCCAGCAACGACCTCGAGCAGGCCACCAACTGGGCGCGTCGCATGATCTGCGAGTACGGCATGAGCGAGAAGCTCGGGCCGGTCTCCTACGGCGAGAAGAGCGGCGACGTGTTCCTGGGACGCGACGTCATGACGCGCCGGGACTTCTCGGAGAAGAAGTCCCAGGAGATCGACGACGAGGTGCACGAGCTGCTGGTCGGCAAGTACGAAGAGGCGCGCCAGCTCCTCATCGACAACCGCGACAAGCTCGACGCCATCGCGGAAGCGCTGCTCGAGCGCGAGACGCTCGAGGGCAAGGACCTCGAGATCCTGATGCGTGGGGACACGCTGCCGCCCCTGCCGGCCCTCTCCGGTGACGAGGCGGACGCGAAGCCCAAGGAGAAGGAGCCGAAGCCGGGGCTGGGTGGCGTGCCCGATCCGGAACCGATGCCGGGTTGATCGGCACGGACCCGACAGGCCCAGCCAGCCAGGCAGGAGACCGACTGCACGAAGACCCCCCGGCACGGTCACCTGGTCAAGGAGGAGACGCGTTGCGAGACGAAGCGTTCTTCCCGAACGACCGGGTGACGATCCTGGGAGTGGTGAACGTGACGCCGGATTCCTTCTCGGACGGGGGCCGCTTCGTCGCGGCCGGCCGGGCCGTCGACGTCGACGCTGCCCTGGCCGCTGCCCGGGATCTGCACGAGGCCGGCGCCGACTGGCTGGACGTCGGGGGAGAGTCGACCCGTCCCGGGGCCGACGAGGTCTCACCGGCGCTCGAGTGTGACCGTGTGCTCCCGGTCATCGAAGCCCTCTGCGCCGAGCTGGACGTGCCGGTGTCGGTGGACACCCGGCGCGGCGAGGTCGCGGCTGCGGCCCTGGCGGCCGGTGCGAGCGCCGTGAACGACGTGTCGGGCGGTCGCGATCCGTCGCTCCTCGAGGCCTGCGCGGCCTCGCACGCCCATCCGGAGGGCGTCGACCTGGTGCTGGGCCACATGCAGGGCACACCGACCACCATGCAGGACCGGCCGCACTACGACGACGTGTTGAAAGAGGTCGCGAGCGACCTCCAGTCGTCTCTCGACGCGGCCCGCGCGGCCGGGGTCCCCGAGGCGCGGCTCGCCGTCGACCCGGGCATCGGCTTCGGCAAGCGGCTCGAGGACAACCTGGCGCTGATCGCCCACGCGGGCTGGCTGCGCGAGCGGCTGGGCCGGCCGGTGCTGGTGGGTCCCTCCCGGAAGTCGTTCCTGGGTCGCATCACCGGCGACCCGGTGGACCAGCGGGAGACGGCCACCGTGGCCGCCTGTGCGGTGGCGGCCTTCACCGGAGCGGACGGCGTGCGGGTCCACGACGCCGGTTCGGCGCGTCGGGCGGTCGCGGTGGGTCGAGCTTTGCGGGCGTCTCGCCGAAAGGAGCTGTCGTGATCCAGTATCTCTGGCAGCTGACGGTCGAGCTGTGGGCCATCTTCGAGGACAACTTCGATCCCATCTGGGACACGATCGACATCCTCGTCGTGACCCTGGGCATCTACTGGCTGCTGCTGCTCATCCGGGGCACGCGCGCCGTCCAGATCCTGGTGGGCCTGCTGGTGCTCTTCGCCCTGAGCCTGGCCTCGGAGGCCTTCGACTTCTCGACCCTGGGCCTGGTTCTGCAGAACTTCCTGGGCTCGGCGGTGGTCATCATGGTGATCCTGTTCCAGCAGGACATCCGGCGGGCCCTGGCCCGGGTGGGACGCGGCTTCTTCCCGAACGTGTCCGCCCAGCAGGAGTCGCAGATCGTCGAGGAGGTGATCCGCGCGGCCCAGATCCTGGCCCAGCGTCGCCAGGGAGCGCTGGTCGTGCTCGAACGGGAGACCGGTCTCGACGACCAGATCGAGGCGGGGCAGACGATCGACGCCATCGTGTCGAAGGAGCTGCTGGTCTCGATCTTCCAGACCCAGTCGCCGCTGCACGACGGCGCCGCGATCATCCAGGAAGGCCGCGTGACGGCGGTGGGCTGCATCCTGCCCCTGACCCTGCGCGCCGACCTGCCCGAAGGCGTCGGCACCCGGCACCGGGCCGCCGTGGGAATCACCGAAGAGACCGACGCGGTGGTGATCGTCGTCTCGGAAGAGACCGCGACGATCTCCGTCGTGATGGCCGGTGAGATGATGCACGGCCTCGACGCGCCGCGGCTGCGCGTGGTGCTGCGCGACGTCCTGACGGGCGAGCGCCGCGAGCTGCCGCCGGCGGCCGAGATCGGCGCCCCGCTGGAGGTGGCGGAAGGCGGCGCCACCGAAGAGAGCCGGGCCTGATGGCACGTTCGCGCTCGCGCCGTCGCTCGAACTTCCGCCCGGGCCTGATGCTGCTGGCCCTGGTGATCGCGCTCTTCCTCTGGGGCGTGGCCCAGGGCTCGACGGACATCCGCTACTCGTTCGACATCCCGGTCGAGATCCACGGGGTCGAAGAGGACCTGGTCGTCACGGACCAGACCGCATCCGAGATCAACGTCGGAGTCCTGGGCAGCCGGGCCGCGCTTCGCAACCTCGACGAAGAGCGGATGAAGTACGAGATCGACGTGTCGAACGTGAAGCCCGGAGTCGCCGAGTTCATGGTCGACCTGGGAACCATCGAGCTTCCCCGTCGCGCTCGCTTCAACAACCACTCGCCGAGCCGCATCCAGATCCGCATGGAACGAAAGAGCCGCAAGGAGGTGACGGTGGTCCCGGACATCCAGGGCGAGCCGATCCCGGGCCTGGCGGTCGCCGAGGTGCGGGTGGTGCCGGACCGGGTCTGGCTGGCTGGGGCGAAGAGCCACGTCATGCGGGTCGCCGAGGTCAAGACCGAGCCGATCGACCTGGCCGAGATCAAGGAGAGCCAGGACGTCTCCGCGCGCCTCGTGGTGCTCGGGCGCGACACCGTCTGGGCCGAGGAGGAGACGCCCGTGACCGTGTCGATCATCGTCGAGCCCGTGCTTCCGCCGGGCGAGGACGGGATCCGACTGGAAATGGATGGAGTTCCTCCGGCGCCGGCCGAAGAGGTCCTGGAAGGCCGCAATGCCGGCCCCGGAGGCGCAACCGGATGACAGTCACCCGCAACCTGTTCGGTACCGACGGCGTTCGGGGCACGGCCAACCTGCATCCGATGACCGCCTCGATGGCGCTGCGTCTGGGCCAGGCGGCCGCCTACGTCTTTCGCGGCCGCCCCGACGGCGGTCGTCGCATCCTGATCGGCAAGGACACGCGGCTCTCGGGCTACATGTTCGAAGACGCCCTGGCCGCCGGCATCAGCTCGATGGGCGGCACCGTGATCCAGGTCGGCCCCATGCCGACCCCGGCGCTGGCCTTCCTGACCGTGGACATGCGCTGCGATGCCGGGGTGATGATCACCGCCAGCCACAACCCGTACCAGGACAACGGCATCAAGTTCTTCGGCAACGACGGCTTCAAGCTCGACGACGCCATCGAGGCCCACATCGAGGAGCTGGTCCTCTCGGACGACATCTCGAGCCACCTGGCTCCGCCCGACGAGGTCGGGCCGGCGCGCCGCATCGACGACGCCACCGGCCGCTACGTGGTCTTCCTGAAGAACACCTTCCCCAAGGAGCACTCGCTGGACGGCATCCGCGTGGTGCTCGACTGCGCGAACGGCGCCGGCTACAAGGTGGGCCCGCTGGTGCTGCAGGAGCTGGGCGCCGAGGTGTTCGCTCTGGGCGTCGAGCCCAACGGCCGCAACATCAACCACGAGTGCGGCTCGCTGCACCCGGAGAAGACCGCCGCCAAGGTCCGCGAGGTGCGCGCCGACGTCGGCATCGCGATCGACGGCGACGCCGACCGTGTCGTCATCATCAACGAGAAGGGCGAGATCCTCGACGGCGACCTCGTGATGGCGCTCTGCGCCCGGGACATGCTCGAGCGCGGCAACCTCAAGGGCGGCGGTGTCGTCGCGACGGTGATGAGCAACATCGGTCTCGAACGAGCGCTGGCCGCCGAAGGCCTGGATCTCGTGCGCACCCAGGTGGGCGATCGCTACGTGGTCGATGCCATGCGCTCGGGGGGCTACAACCTCGGCGGCGAGCAGTCCGGCCACGTCGTGTTCCTGGACCAGACCACCACCGGCGACGGCCTGATGACCGGCCTGCAGGTGCTGGGAGCCATGGCCCGCAAGGAGCGGCCGCTGTCGGAGCTGACCGGCGGCTTCGAGCGGTTCCCCCAGGTGATCCAGAACGTGCCGGTCGCGAAGCGCACGCCCCTCGAGGAGCTGCCGGCCATGAAGGCCGCGGTCGAGCGGGTCGAGGCCGAGCTGGGCGACCGGGGACGCGTGCTCATCCGCTACAGCGGAACCGAGCTGAAGGCGCGGGTGATGGTGGAAGGCGAGTCCGAGAGCCGGGTGCGCGAGCTGGCCGCCGACCTCTCCGACGAGCTGAAGCGCGCACTCCTGGGAGCCTGAAGGCGATGCGCAAGCTCAGTCTGTGTCTCGATTGCCTGCCGGCCCTGCGCGAGGTGTCGGGCGGTGCCGAGCTGGATCTCTCGGCCGCCGCCAGCCTGGCCGAGCTGGCGGGGATCGACGCTCTGCGACTCGGCGTGAACGAGGAGCTGCGGCCGGTGGGCGAGGGCGATGTGCATGCCCTGCGCCGCACGGCCCGGGTCTTCGAGCTGCGCATGCCCGCCAGCCAGGCGTTGTTGAAGGTGGCCCTCGAGAGCCGGCCCGACGCCATCCTGCTGGCGGGAGACGCGTTCGAGGGCGTGCTGGCGGCACGACCGCTCGAGCTGCGGACCCAATCGGGCAACCTGGCACCCATCGTGCGGGCCCTGGAGGAGGCCGGCATCGAGGTGGGCATGCTGGTCACCCCGGCGCTCGACTCCATCAAGGCCGCCCACGGGCTGGGGGTCCAGCGCGTGGAGCTCTTTACCGGGTCGACCGTGGACCTGCCCGCGGTCGAGCGCCGCGGCCATCTGGAAGCCCTGGCCGACGCCGCCCGCCTGGCGGCGAAGCTGCGCATGACGCTGGGGCTCGGAAGCGGCCTCGACTACCGCTCGGTGAGCGAGGTGCTGCCGATGGCGCCCTCTGCCGATCAGGTCTCGGTGGGGCGGGCGCTGCTGGCGCGCGCCGTCCTCGTGGGCCTCGACCGGGCGGCGCGGGACTTCCTGGCCCTGATCCGGTAAATCCCTCGTCTCGGGGGCAGCGTGATCGTAGGCGTTGGAATCGAATGGCTGGACGTACCGCGCTTCGAAGCGCTGGAGGCGCGCTTCGGCGAGCGGCTCCACGAGCGCGTGTTCACCGCCGGTGAGCGGGCCTTCGCGGCGCGCAAGCGGCGGGGCCACGAGAGCCTGGCCGTGCGGCTCGCCGCCAAGCTCGCGGCCCGCAAGGCGCTGGGGCTGCCCCATGCGCCCTGGCGCGACATCGAGGTCGAGCGGCGCCCGGGCCGGGCTCCCGACCTGCGCCTCCACGGCGAGGCCGCGCGCGCGGCGGCGGCCCTGGGCGTGACCCGGGTCTCGGTCACGCTCACCCACGACGCCGCCGCCTGCGTGGGGCAGGTCGTGCTCGAGTCGGAGAGCCGATCCGGGGGGCGCGAATGATCGGCCGGGAGCGTTGGCCGCTCGTCGAGGCGCGCGAGATGCGGGCCCTCGACCGGCACACGATCGACGACCTCGGCGTGCCGGGCGAGGTGCTGATGGAGAGCGCCGGACGCGCGGTGACCGAGGCGGTGCTGCGCTGCCTGCCCGATGGGTCGGGGCCTTCCGTCGTCGTGCTGTGCGGGACCGGCAACAACGGCGGCGACGGGCTGGTGGTCGCCCGGCTGCTTCATCTGTCGGGCATCGACGTGCGGGCGGTGCTGCTGGGCGACGTCGACCGGCTCGCCGGCGATGCGGCCCGGAATCACGAGCGCGCCCGAAGCGTCGGGGTGGCCTTCGCGAGCCCGAGCGATCCCCTCCCGGAGACCGGCGTCGTCGTCGACGCGATCTTCGGCACCGGGCTGTCGCGTGCAGTGGAAGGCGCCGCCGCCGAGGCCATCGCGCGACTGAACGCGGCGCGCGCGCGCAGTGCCGGGAGGCTGCGGGTCGTCGCCGTCGACCTGCCGTCCGGGCTCGATTCGGATGCGGGCCTGGAGCTCGGCGAGGCCGTCCGCGCCGACCACACCGTGACGATCGGGCTGCCGAAGCTGGGACTCTGCCTCGAGCCCGGCCGCTCCTGCGCGGGACGGGTCGTCGTCGCGCGCATCGGGATCGCGGACACGGCGCTGGAGGTCACGCCCCGCGCCGAGCTGTGGACCGCCGATGGCGCCGGCGCGGCGCTGCCGGCGCGACCGGCCGACGGTCACAAGGGCCGCTTCGGGCACGTCCTGCTGGTTGCCGGGGGCCAGGGCAAGACGGGCGCGGCGGTGCTCTCTGCGGCCGGCGCGGCCCGGGCCGGGGCCGGACTGTCGACCATCGCGTGCCCGGCCGGGCTCAACGACATCCTCGAGGTGAAGTGTACGGAGGCCATGACGCATCCCGTCGCCGACACGCCGGAACGGTCGCTGGCGGCCGCCGCCGAGGACACCATCGTGGCCCTGGCGGCCGACCGGGACGTGGTGGCCATGGGCCCGGGCGTGGGTCGCAGCGACGAGACCGGGGAGTTGATGCGGGCGCTCGCCAAGCGACTCGAGTGCCCCCTGGTGATCGATGCCGACGGACTCCACGCCCTGCGCGAAGAGCCGCAGCTGCTCTCGGGAAGGCAAGCGCCCACGGTGCTCACGCCGCATCCCGGCGAGGCCGCGACCCTGCTCGGCTGCAATGCGTCGGAGATCAACCGCGACCGTCCCGGGGCGGCGCGCCGGCTGGCCGAGACCACGGGCGCCGTGGTGGTCCTGAAGGGGGCGGCGACGATCACCAGCGATCCGGGCGGGAGCCTGATCGTGAACCCCACCGGTGGTCCGGCGCTGGCGGCTGGGGGCACGGGCGACGTCCTGCTCGGAATGGTCGCGGGCTACCTCGCCCAGGGGCTCGCAGCGCGGGA
>JANQSB010000426.1 GCA_028284295.1 Myxococcota bacterium
TTTCTCGCACCCGCGGCGCGTCGGCAGAGCCCCCGGAGAGAGAGAAGGAGAAGCCGAGCATCCAGCACGGCCCGCTGCAGCTCGACGTCGACCGCCACCAGTGCACCTGGGCGGGCCGCGCGGTTCCCCTCACCGTGAAGGAGTTCGGGCTGCTGCACTCGCTGTGCGGCATGCCGGGCAAGGTCTATACGCGCGACGAGCTCGTCGACCACGCCTACGGGTCTGGCCACCACATCACCGACCGCACCATCGACAGCCACGTCCGCCGCATCCGCAAGAAGCTGCGCGAAGCGGGCAGCGATCCCATCGAGACCATCTACGGCCTGGGCTATCGGATACGAGAACGGCTGAGCGGGGACGGCGCGGAAGCGTCGGCGTGAGGCGTCACGCCGGGAGTCGGGGTGTTCGGGTCCGCGGGCTGCTACTCGCGGTGAACGCGTTCGCCCTGGCGTTGCCGCTGGGCGTCGTCGTCGGCCTGCGCTTCTTCGACGACCAGCTGATCCGCCGCACCGAGGCGCAGCTCGTCTCGCAGGGGGTCCTCATCGCCGAGGCCTGGCGGGAGGCGTGGCTCGACGAGCAGGACATCCCGCACGAGCGCATGCCGCGCTGGATGCCCGAACAGGCGGGTGACGACCGCTACTTCCCGATCGAGCCGCGCGCCCGCCTGAGCGACGGCGTGCTCCCCGCCGCGGCCGCCCCCTCGCAATACCGCGGCGACGTCGGCGGGCCGGCCTGGCAGGCCGGACGCGCCGTGCAGCCGGTGCTCGAACGCGCCGTTCGCATGAACCTGGCAGGCGCGCGCGTCCTCGACGAGCTGGGCTGTGTGGTGGCGTCGAGCGGCCCGGCCGTGGGCGCCTGCCTCGGTCACCTGGAAGAGGTGCAGAGCGCGCTCGCCGGTCACTATGGGGTGGTGCTGCGGGAGCGGGAAGAGCAGGAGCCCCGCCCCACCCTCGAGTCCATCAGCCGTCGCGGCAGGGTGCGGGTGAACGTCGCGATCCCGGTCTTCGCGGACGGCGCGGTGATCGGCGTCGTCCGGATGTCGCGCACCGCCATCGACCCGGCCAAGGCGCTGTGGTTCGATCGTGAACGCATTCTTGCCGCCGGCAGCGGCTGCCTGCTGCTGATCGTCGGCCTTTCCGTCTTTCTGTCTCGCAGCATCGCGCAGCCCCTGCAGGCGCTGACGCAGAGCGCCCGCCGGCGCGCTCACGGAGACGACCCGGCGCCGCCACCGCGGCTCTCCCGCTTCGCTCCCGCCGAACTTCACGAGGTGAGCGATGCCCTCGACCACAGCCTCTCACAGCTCTCGAACCGCGCCGACTCCATCGCCGAGTTCGCCGCGAACGTCAGCCACGAGCTGAAGACCCCGATCGCCGGCATCCGCGGTGCCGCCGAGTTGCTGGCCGACGACTGGGAGGAGATGAAGGACGAAGAGCGCGAGCGCTTCCTCGCGAACGTCGACGCGGACGCGCTCCGCATGGAGCGCCTGGTCTCCGAGCTGCTACGGCTGGCCCGCATCCAGGCCGGGCCGGACGAGACCCGGGAGGTCGACGTTCGCGCGCAGCTGCGAGCCCTGGCGGCCAGCTACCCGGGCGCGGTGCGCATGAAGGTCTCTGATGCACTCCCGCCTCTGCGCATCGCACCCGACCACTTCGACTCGGCACTTCGCAATCTGCTCGACAACGCGGTTCGCCACGGTGCCGGCCACCCCGTCGACCTCGAGGCCGAGCCGGCCCAGAACGGCCGGGTCCTCCTGCGCGTGCGGGACCGCGGCCCCGGAATCCGTCCCGGCAACCAGGGCCGCGTCTTCGAGCGCTTCTTCACCACCGAGCGCGACCGTGGCGGCACCGGCCTGGGCCTGGCGATCGTCCGCGCCGTCGCCGAGTCCCGCGGCGGGAGAGTCTCCTTCGAGACCGGCCCGGCCGGCACCTGCTTTCACCTCTCCCTGTAGTCGCCCGCTCATCCCGGGGTAGCGTGGCAGACGAGGAGCGCGAACCACGAAGACCCGTGAAGGCCATCGACCACGTCGAGTGCTGTCTTGTGGACCATCGAGTTCGCCGAGGAATCGAAACGGCAGCTGTGCGCATGACTTCGTTCCCGGCGCGACGTCCCGAGCACAGGACGGACAGGCGCGTTCCTGCCACTCAGGTCGGGATAGGGGCGCTGTGCCAATCCCCTCCGGGGTCCGGCCTGGAGCCGACCGATCGGGCGACGCTCTCCGGCGACGGCGGCGGCCTCGGCTCGCGCGTTGGCCTTCGAAACTCCCGCCTTCCGGAAACCGGCGCGCCCCTGAGGGGCAGGAAGCGCTCTTGCCGACACGCTGCGTGTCGACACCCGCAACTGCCCGTCCGCAAACCTAGACTTGCCCCTCCCGTCGTGAGACACTCTGCGCCCCGCTCCCGGCGGGCTCGGCAGCAGCAGGAAACAGGCGATGGAAGCGAACAGGCCCGGCCGGCCCGAAGCGGCGGCAGTCATCTGGAATTGGCAGGAAGGCGATCGCCCGGACGCCGAAGGCCCCCCGCACGGGTCCCGGCTGCGCGGAGTGTTGCAAGCCTCGATCGGCGCGAGCGTCGGGGCAGGAGTCTTCTGGTTCGTTTCCCAGACCTTCGGGACGGTGATCTTCGTCATCGCAGCGACGATCGCTTTCGCCGCGCTCGTCTCGCCCTCGGGTCTCTATGCGCTGATCGAGCGCGCCTTCGCGGCTCTCGGACGCGGGATCGCTCGGCTCCTCACCTGGGTCCTCCTGCCCGGCATCTTCTACCTGTTCTTCGTGCCCTTCGGATTGCTCTTCCGCCGTGGCCAGCGGGACTCCATGAAGCGCTTCTTCGATCCCTCCGCAGACTCGTACTGGTCCGATCGATCGGCGGGCGTCGTGGCCTCCGCTTCCCGGGCCCGGCAGTTCTAGCCGTGCGCATCCTCGGAATCAGCTGCTACTACCACGACGCCGCCGCGTGTCTGCTCGAGGACGGTGAGATCGTCGCCGCCGCCCAGGAGGAGCGATTCACGCGCAAGAAGCACGACCAGGACTTCCCCCAGAACGCAGTCCGCTACTGCATCGCGGAGGCGGGAGGCGGATCCGAGATCGATGCCGTCGCCTTCTACGACAAGCCCATCCTCAAGTTCCACCGCATTCTCGAGACCTACCTCTCGACGGCGCCTCGCGGTCTGAATCAATACATGCGGGCGCTGCCCGTGTGGCTCGACGAGAAGCTCTGGATGGAGCCGCGGATCGAGGAGTCTCTCGAGAAGTGCGGGGTCGCCTGCCCGGACGACGTCTACTTTCCGGAGCACCACGAGTCCCACGCCGCCAGCGCCTTCTACCCGTCGCCCTTCGACGAGGCCGCCGTCCTCACCGTCGACGGTGTGGGCGAGTGGGCCACCTCGACGATCGGCGTGGGTGAGGGGCCGAAGCTCTCCCTGGTCCGCGAGCTCGACTTCCCGCACTCCCTGGGGCTGCTCTACTCCGCGTTCACCTACTACACCGGCTTCAAGGTGAATTCGGGGGAGTACAAGCTCATGGGCCTCGCGCCCTACGGAGAGCCGCGCTACGCGCAGGTGATCCGGGACGAGCTCCTCGACCTCAAAGCGGACGGCTCGTTCCGGCTGAACATGGACTACTTCGGCTACCTCGACGGCCTCCACATGACCTCGGAGGGCTTCGAGAAGCTCTTCGATGGACCGGCCCGGCCGCCCGAGTCGCCGATCACCCACCGCGAGATGGATCTCGCCAAGTCGGTGCAGGTCGTGACGGAGGAGATCGTGCTGCGCATGGCGCGTCACGCCCGGGAGATCACCGGCAAGCCCTACCTGTGCATGGCGGGCGGCGTGGCGCTCAACTGTGTCGCCAACGGCGAGCTGCTGCGCGCCGGCATCTTCGACGACCTGTGGATCCAGCCGGCCGCGGGCGATGCCGGGGGCGCCGTCGGCGCCGCCCTGAGCATCTGGCACAACGAACTCCAGAACCCGCGCTCGGTCGATGGGCGCCGCGATCGCATGCGCGGATCCTACCTCGGTCCCGAGTTCTCACCCGACCAGATCCGGGAGTTCCTCGACGCCCGGAAGTGCCGCTATCGCGAGCTCGACGCCGACGACTGGGCCCCCACCATCGCGAAGCTCGTGGCCGACGACTCGGTCGTGGGTCTCTTCCACGGGCGGATGGAGTTCGGCCCGCGCGCGCTCGGCAACCGCTCGATCATCGGCGACCCGCGAAGCCCCGAGATGCAGTCGGTGTTGAACCTGAAGATCAAGTTCCGGGAGAGCTTTCGCCCCTTCGCTCCTTCCTGCCGGGAGGAGCGCGCCTCGGACTACTTCGAGCTCGACCGTCCGTCACCCTACATGCTCATCGTCGCACCGGTGGCCGAAGACCGCAGGCTTCCCGTGCAGGGAGACGAGCGCGACCTGGACATGCAGGAATGGGTGAACCGGCCCCGTTCGGACCTGCCCGCCATCACGCACGTCGACTACTCGGCCCGCATCCAGACCGTGAGCCCGGAGAGCAACCCCCGGTATCACGCGCTGCTCGAAGCCTTCGAGAAGGAGACCGGGTGCGCCGTGCTCATCAACACCAGCTTCAACGTCCGCGGTGAGCCCATCGTCTGCACGCCCGCAGACGCGTATCGTTGCTTCATGAGGACGCGGATGGACTACCTGGTGCTGGGCCCCTTCCTTCTCGCGAAGTCGGAGCAGGAGGCCTGGCAGGAATCGACCGACTGGCGCAACGAGTTCCAGCTCGACTGAAGTGCGCCAACCGCGCCGAGGGAGATCCAACGTGGGAAAGATGAAGAGCAGCCTCAAGGTCTCGCGCGAGGTCGTCCAGTTCGCGCGACAGAACCGCCTCTACTGGCTGATCCCGCTGATCGGGGTCCTCGCCCTCACCGGTCTCCTGATCGTGGCCGGCCAGGCCGCAGCGCCTCTCCTCTACACGCTGTTTTGAGCGTCGATTCTCCCAGCGGCGAAGGCGGCCCGGAGGAGGAGGAGCCGTCGAGCCCCCTCCTTCTGGGCAGCATCGTCGTCGGGCTGGCCATCGTCCTGTCGCTGGGGCTGGGCGAGCTGCTGCTGCGGATCGCCTGGGAGAACCCCTTCGTCGACGAGAAGAGCGACTGGTTCATCGAGATCGAGACGCATCCGCCCTTCCGGAAGCTTGGGATCGACCGCGCTGCGATCGATCCCGACGAGCCGGTCGCGATGCTCCGGACCGACGACCGAGGCTACATCCTTCCCGGCCGCCGCTTCGCGGATCCCGACGCGACCATCGCCTTCCTGGGAGGCTCCACGACCCAGAACTCCGCCGTCAAGGAGGAGATCCGCTTCCCGGCCCTGGTCTCGACCCTGCTCGAAGAGAAGGGGCAGCGGGTGAACGTCCTCAACGCGGGCAAGTCGGGGACCAACACCCACGACCACCTCAACACCCTGCTCAACCACGTCGTGGAGGACGACCCGGACGTGGTCGTGCAGATGGAGGCGCACAACGACGTCGGGATGCTGGCAGGCCGCGGGGCCTATCGTCCCCGGGGTGCATCGCGGCTGAACGCGAGCAAGGTGAGCACCTGGCTGCTGCAGTGGGGCTCGACCCACTCTTCTCTCGCCGGCGCTCTGCGGAAGTGGCTCACGATCCGGCCCGTGCGAGCGATCGAGTTCAAGCGTGCGGGCAGCGAGTTGGAGCGCAAGGAGCTGCCCTACCACGAGTACGAGCACCGACTACGCGCCTTCGTGGGCATCTGCCGCAGCTTCGGGATCGTCCCGGTCCTGATGACGCAGCCCTCCATCGCCATGCGCACGAAGCTGACCCCCAACTGGACCGACCTGCAGAACCAGGAACGCTTCAACGAGATCATCCGGCGGGTCGCCGCAGACGAAGGCGTCCTCCTGGTCGACCTGGTCGCGCACCTCTCCGCCGAGGTTCCCGACTGGAAGGAGCCGAACCGCATCTTCTACGATGGAGTTCACGTGAACGACGCGGGCTCCGAGATCCTCGCGCGCCACATCGCCCAGCGCTTGCAGCCCCTGGTGGAGCAGATCAGGACGGCTTCTTCCCGATGACGATGAAGAAGCCTCCCTCGCGGCTGCCCTGAGGGATCATCCCGAGCTCGACGACGAGCCGCTCGATCGCGCTCCCGGGCTCGCTCGGCTCGAAGAGGCGCTCGTTCTCGCGGAAGGTCGCCAGCGGCTTCGAGGGCGGCAGGCTCTTCACGAACGAGAACCCGATCTCTTCGAGCCAGCTCAGGGTCTCGCCGATGGTGTGCTTCGACTCGTGGGGGTGCTTGTACTGGTCCGCGAACCACGCTCGCTTCTTGGCGTGGCTGGACTCCACCCGCCGCAGGTTCGGATCCAGGAAGCGGAAACGGTCGCCCGAGAGCTTGAAGAGGGTACGCCGGAAGTCCGTGATGAGCCGTCCGTAGCGGTGGTAGAGGCCGACGAGGATGTAGCCCCCCGGGCGTACCAGGGTCGCGATGCGCTCGAAGGCGAGCTTCGGATCCGCGGTGTGGTGCAGCACCCCGTTCGAGATCACGAGATCGAACGACTCCGGCTCGAAGGCCGGGCGGAAGAGGTTCTGCTGCACGAAGCGCACCCGCGACAGCTGCTGCTGGCGGGCGAAGGCCTGGCCGAGGCGAAGGGAATTCAGGCACATGTCCGTGGCGTAGACGTCGCGGTTCGCGATCGAGAGGAAGTTGCTGAGCTGCCCGGTGCCGCAGCCGCACTCGATGATGCGGGTGCCGGTCGGCACCTGCTCGTCGAGGAGGCGCGCGAAGAGCCCCTGCTGCGCCTTCTGCTGGAGGCTCGCGACGCTGTCGAAGTCGTCGTAGCTGGGGAAGGGCGTCTCTTCGTAGAAGGCCTTGACCTCTTCGGTGACGTCGCGCTTCGTACCGTCCCACTCGTTGGGCAGGAAGAGGAGCGGGATGCCGTCGTCGACCGGGTAGACCTGGTCGCATCCCTGGCACTGCATCGACTCGGCAGTCGCCTCGAGCCTCTGGCCGCAGCCGGGGCAGCGGAGAAGGTCGGAATCGAGCTCGAAGCGCTCGCTCTCGAGGTTCTGGCTCAACTTGAATCTCTCCCGTGCGAACGGGCGACGATAGCAGTCCGCGGGCCCGGGGCACCGCAGCGATGCGGAACCGTGCTCGGGAGCCCACGCCCCCCTCGAGGCCTGCCGGGAGGAGGCTTCCCGGGGTGGACCGGTTGGCTCCGAGCCAGGCGATGCGGCGCAGTGTGGAGCAGACGGGCCGCCCGAGCCGCTGACGAGCCTCGAGCCCCCTACACAGCGCCTGCGGCGGGAGTGAGGCCAACACGGCAGGAGAGACGCGCCGAGGCGCCGGGCTCGGCGCACTGACACCATTTGCTGACGCTTCGTGAACGGCTTCACACCACGTCCCGGTGGCCGCAGTGTAGGATTCGTACGATGAACTCGGGTGCGAGCCGTACTGCTGTGGATTCATGCCCCGATTCCGGTCGGGCGACCCGGAAGTCGGGTTCGCTGTCGGCAGCGACGCTCGCTGCGGCCGTCGCGTGTCTCCTCTCCGCCGATGCGGGCGCGGTCGAGCTGCCCTACTCGAAGCAGGGCACTCTCGATTCCGGCGGATCGGCGAGCGCGGTCCGACTCGCGGACGTCGACGGAGACGGGGACCTCGACGCGCTGCACGGAAACCCCGGAGCGGTGACGCCCGAGCTGCGCTGGCAGGAGAACACCGACGGCGCGGGCAGCTTCGGGTCTCCCCAGGTCCTGCTCACCCAGGCACCCGCGGCCGCCGGTCTCGCCGTCGTCGACCTGGACCGCGACGGCGTGCTCGACGTCGTGCAGTCGGGCGGGTCCGGTCTGGTCTGGGTGTCGGATCCGGGCTCCACGGGCACTTCCTACACGATCGATGCCGGCGTCAGTGGAGCCGGGGTCGCGCACGCCGACCTGGACGGCGACGGCGACGTCGACGTCGTCGTGGCACTCGGCGCGGGGAGCTTCAGCTGGTACGAGAACGATGGCACGCCGCTCGACGGTGGCTGGACGAAGCGCGACATCGCGACTGGCTTCAGCGAGCCCCATGCCATCGACGTGGTAGACGTAGACGGCGACGGAGATCTCGACGTCCTGGCTGCCGACCGGACCGACGACACGGTCCACTGGTTCGAGAGCGACGGCACCCCTTCGGACGGCGGCTGGACCAGCCATACCGTGTCGAACAGCTCCGACGGTCCCGCCAGCGTGCGCGGCGCCGACGTCGATCGAGACGGCGACATCGACCTGATCCTCGCCGTCTCGGACGGTGGCACGCTGGACTGGTGGGAGAACGACGGCACGCCCGGCGGGTTGGGCGATTGGGCGCGGCACGAGATCTTCGCCGAGGCCACCGCCTTCAGCTCGGTGGAGCCGCGAGATCTCGACGCGGATGGCGACCTCGACATCGTCGTCGGTGCCGACGATGGCACCGCGAACGACAACGACAAGATCGCCTGGTACGAGAACACCGACGGCGTGGGTGGGGCCTGGACGGAGCGCGTCGTCAACGCCTCGGTCGACGGTGCGATGCAGGTGGCCACGGGCGACGTCGACGGGGACGGCGACCTCGACGTCCTGACATGCGCCGCCGGCGACGGCGAGGTCACCTGGTATCGAAACGACTCGACCGGACGAGACGCCCGATACACCTACGGGCGACACACCGACTACTTCATGGACGGGCCGGACTTCCTCGTCGTCCGAGACCTCGACGGGGACGGCGACATGGACGTGGCGTCCCGATCCCACGCCGGGCTCGGCGTCGATCCGCAGAACCGCTTTCTGTGGCAGGAGAACCTCGATGGAGCGGGCTTCGAGTGGAGCACGCCCAAGCCCATCGTGACGAACGGAGTCCACATCCGAGGTGGCGATGCGGGCGATCTCGACGGGGACGGCGATCTCGATCTGGTGCTCGTCGGGCAGTCCCCCGAGAACACCTACCTCTGGTACGAGAACGCCAACGGAGACGCGTCGAGCTGGACCCGCCACGTCATCGTCGCCAACGACGGCCGATCGAACGCGGCGAGGATCGCCGACCTGGACGGTGACGGCGACCTGGATTTCGTCGCACACAACACCAATAGCGACTCGATCGTCTGGTTCGAGAACCAGGGAGGCGCCTCCTCCTTCGTCGAGCGCACCCTCGCCGCGAGCGTGGTGAGCACCTACAGCCTCGACGTGGCGGACATGGATGCCGACGGCGATCTCGACGTCGTCGCTGCCGACGCCACCGGCGACAGCCTCGACTGGTACGACAACGACGGAGCGTCGACACCCGCCTTCACCAAACGCAACATCGCGTCCGCCGTCGACGGTGCCCGAGGCTCCGCGTTGGCCGACTACGACGGGGACGGCGACCTCGACGTGGCCTCGTCCCTCGTGATCACCGGGGATCCCAACACCTGGGAGCTGCGCTGGTACGAGAACCAGGGCGGAGCGCCGATCGTCTGGGCGTCGCACCTCGCCACCACGGTCTGCGAGGGCACGCTGGCGCTGGGCGCCGCCGACCTCGACACGGACGGCGACGTCGACCTGATCTGCGGGGATCGGGTCGCACACGTGATGCGGTGGCTCGAAAACGACGGCGGCGGATCGAGCTGGACCGCTCGTCTGCTGGATACGAGCGCGATCCCCGAGACGACCTACGTCTACTACAAGCCCTGGCCCATCGCGACGCCCGACATCGATCAGGATGGCGACCTAGACGTGGTGGCGGGCTGGCGAAGCTATGTGGCCGTTCATCGCAACCAGGGCAGCCAGGTCGAGATCACCACGAGCGCTGCGTCCGGCACCGCGCGACTCGACGGCACGACCAGCGAGCTGTTGCAGATCGACCTTCGACACGCCGGCCGGGCGGGAGACGCGGATCTCGAGCTGGCCGTGCTGGAGCTTCGCTTCGAAGACGACACGGGTGCTTCGCTGACGAGCGCGGAAGCCAACGCGCTCCTGTCCTCCCTGGACGTCTATCTCGACGACGGCTCGGGCGTCTTCGACGGGCCGGACACGGTCGCCCACGCGGCGGCGCCCCTCAATCTGGTGGGCGGCCTGGCGAGCATCACCCTCCCCGACGGCGATCCCGACTTCCAGCTCGCGCCGGGCACGTCGCGGCGCTACTTCGTCGTCGCCACCTGGGCCGCCGACGCCTCTTCCCAGTCGCCCCGAAGCTTCTCGTTGACCCATCTCGCCGCCGGCGGGACTCGCGTCGAGAACGCGAGCGCGGATCTCGTCGTCTCGTCCGGCCAGGCGCTGGACGTCGCGACGCCGGTCCTCACCCTGCTGGCCGCGGGCGCCGACGAGGACGGCGATGGCCTCAGCAACCAGGTCGAGGTCGACACCCACGGAACGAATCCGCTCGCGCGCGACAGCGACGGCGACGGACTCTCGGACGACGCGGAGATCAGCGCGGTCGCCGATCCCCTCGATCCGGACAGCGACGACGACGGGGTCGTGGACGGCACGGAGGTGGCCCTGGGCAGCGACCCGACGCTGCTTGGCTCGCTGCCCACCCAGGCCGCCAGGGTGCCCTTCGTGGAGGGCGCCAAGCAGCCGACGGCTGGCTTCGCGACGCGCCCCCATCTCGGAGACATCGACCGCGACGGGGACCTCGACCTCGTCATCTACGACTCCTCGGATCGGACCCTCTGGTACGAGAACGACGGAGGACCGCTATCCGGCTGGACCGACCACACGATCGAGAGCGGACTGGCGACCGCGACGCTGCTCCGCCTGACGGATCTCGACTCGGACGGAGATCTCGACCTGGTACGCGGTGAGACCTACAAGGAGAAGCTCGACTGGTTCCGCAACGACAACGGCGACGGGCTGAGCTGGACCGAGATCAGCATCGACCCCAACGCCGGCCAGGCCGGGACCTTCGTCGCCGCCGACGTGGACGGCGACGGGGACCTGGACGGCGTCGTGACCCAGACCCTCCCCGGCAAGCTCGTCTGGTACGAGAACAGCGCGGGTGACGGGACGCTCTGGCAGACCCATCTGATTCGAAGCGGCCTGGAGTTCCCGAGCTACGCCGCGGTGGCGGACTTCGACGGAGACGGCGATCCGGACGTGCTGGGATCCGAGCGCCACAAGGGAACGGTCTTCTGGTCGGAGAACGCTGGCGCGGGGTCGAGCTGGGTGCACCATGAGCTTCCGGGACTCGAGCTCCATCCCGTCCAGATGCTCCCCCTGGACGTGGACTCGGACGGCGATCTGGACGTCGTCGTCTCGAGCCGGGACTGGTACGCGGACCCGAGTGAGCCCGGCCTGACGCTCTGGCTCGAGAACGTGAGCGGAGACGCCTCGAGCTGGCGGCAGCGCGTGATCCATGGCTTTGCGAGCCTGGCGGGCTGGAACGATCCGGCCGACTTCGACCTGGACGGGGACCTCGACCT
>JANQSB010000467.1 GCA_028284295.1 Myxococcota bacterium
CGCTGACCACGTTCTCGACAGGCACCCGCACCTCGTCGAAATAGGTCTCGCAGAACGGTGACTTGCCGCTGATCAGGAGAATCGGCTTCACCGAGACGCCCGGGCTGTCCATGTCGATCAGGATGAAGGTGATGCCTTCCTGCTTCTTGGCCTCCGGGTCGGTCCGCACCAGCGCGAAGATCCAGTCGGCCTCGTCCGCATAGGAGGTCCAGACCTTCTGACCGCTGATCACGAACTCGTCGCCTTCTCGCACGGCCCGGGTCTGCAGGGAGGCCAGGTCGGAGCCCGAGCCGGGCTCCGAGTAGCCCTGGCACCAGCGGATCTCGCCGCGGGTGATCCGGGTCAGGTGCTCCTTCTTCTGCTCCTCGGTGCCGAAGCGCAGCAGGGTCGGGCCGATCATCGTGAGCCCGAAGCCGATCAGCGGCGGCGGCAGGCGCAGCCGGGTCATCTCCTGGTTGAGGATCTTCTCCTGCGCCTTCGACAGCCCCCCGCCCCCGTATTCGGCAGGCCAGGTGGGCGCCGTGAAGCCCTTCTCCGCGCAGCGGTCCAGCCAGACCTTCATGTCGGGGTTCGGGTAGCTGGCCTTGCGGCCACCCCAGGTCCCGTCGAGCTCGCCGGCCGGCAAGCCGCGGATCGACTCCGGGGCGTTCTCCTCCAGCCACAGGGCGGTCTCGGCGCGGAAGCTCTCCAGATCTGTCGCGGTATCTGCCGACATGGTCGGGTCTCCGTTCTCGGGTCGGGGTTGCGGGAGGACCGAGGCGGCCTCGATCGGGCTCGTCATCTTAGCGCCCTGCTACCCTCGCCGCCGTGAGGGTTCTCCTGGCCAGTCCCCGCGGCTTCTGCGCCGGCGTCGACCGGGCGATCGACATCGTCGAGCGCGCCCTCGATCGTTTCGGCGAGCCGATCTACGTGCGGCACGAGATCGTCCACAACCGCAGCGTGGTGGAGGCGCTGCGCGAGAAGGGAGCCGTCTTCGTCGACGAGCCGGAAGACGCTCCCGACGGATCGCGGCTCATCTACAGCGCGCACGGCGTCTCGAAGCGGGTCCGGCGGGCCGCTGCCGAGAAGGGGCTCGCGGCCATCGACGCCACCTGCCCGCTGGTCACCAAGGTCCACAACGAGGTCAGCCGGCTGGTGGCCGACGGCTACCAGGTGGTCATGGTCGGGCATGCGGGGCACGTCGAGGTGGAAGGCACCATGGGCCAGGCACCGGACGACATGCTGCTCGTCGAGACGGTGGAAGACGTCGCGCGGCTCGAGGTGCGCGACGCCACCCGGCTGGGCTGCGTCACCCAGACCACCCTGTCCGTCGACGACACCCGGGACATCCTCCAGGCATTGAAGGCACGCTTCCCCGAGATCGTCCTGCCCAAGCGCGACGACATCTGCTACGCGACGCAGAATCGCCAGGACGCCGTCAAGGAGCTGACGCGCTTCGCGCAGCGGGTTCTCGTGGTCGGCGCGCCGGCCTCGTCCAACAGCAACCGACTCGTCGAGGTGGCCACCCGCCGCGGCGTTCCCAGCCACCTGATCCAGAGCGCCGAGGAGATCGATCCGGCCTGGCTCGAAGGCGTGTCCTGCGTCGGCGTGACGGCCGGCGCCTCGACCCCCGAATTCCTCGTCGACCAGGTCGTCGCGTGGCTGCTCGAGCACGGCGGGCCGGAGAGCCGGGTCGAGACCCTCGGTGAGGTCGAGGAGCACGTGACCTTCAAGCTGCCCGCGGAGCTGCGGGTCGACGCCCGGCCCGACTGAGCGTCGCGTGCTCAGGAATCGAGTCGCGCCACCAGGCGGGCCGCGTAGTCCTCGAGACGCGAGCGCATGAGCTCCGGTGTCAACCCGGGCACCCCCAGTCGGGTCCAGCCCGCGTACACGCGAGGCGGCCCCGGGAGCGTCTCGACGAGCGAGAGCATGTCCCAATACGGGTCGGGCTCGGCGTCGGCCCCGCCACACCCTCGGTAGACCGCGCTGAAGCGATCCGCGACCTCCGACCCGAGCAGGAGTGCGAGGTTCTTCCGGCAGTGGGCCAGATCGGCGTCGACCGGTCCGCGCGCCATGTTGGTGAAGTCGAGCACCCCCGTCACGCGACCCGCCGACCACAGCAGGTTCGTGGGGTGGTAGTCGCGATGCAGGGGTCGCTCGGCGAAGCCCGGCGGCGCGCCGCGAACCCGATCGAGGATGCGGCGCCACACGGTCGGATCCCCGGACCAGGTCGGCAGATCGAGCTCCTCGAGCTCGACGAAGGCACGGTAGGGCTGGAGCTCGCCGGACATCTCTCGACCGCGGGCATGCAGGACGACCAGCGGGCCGGCCAGACTCCGCAGCCAGGCCTCGCGGTCGGGCGGATCGAGCACGGGCCGGCCCGGCAGGCGCGACATCAGGAGGGCCGGGACGTCGCACTCGAGCCCGTCGGGATCCACGCCGCAGACCCGCGGAGTCGGAAACGGCAGCGCCTCGACGCGGCGCAGGTGTCGCGCCTCGCGGGCCGCCAGATCCGGCTCGCGTTCGAGCCAGTCGCGCTGGACGAAGCGCTTGAGGACCAGCGGATGTCTCGCACCGCGGGCGTCGGCAACGTCGATCGCGTGGAGCGCACAGGCGGTTCCACCCTCGAGACGCGCCCAGGCCTCGACCCGGGCCTTCGCCCCGACCTGGCGGGCCACCCAGGCCAGGGCAGCGGGCGGAGGCGGCGCGCTGATCTCGGCCGGGATGCGGTCCTGCATCGAACCCTTCCGGCCCCTCCCGGCCCCGCTCGCGCGCGCAACCGGACGAGCTCAGACGAGGGCGGGCTCGTCCTCGAAGTCGAACTCGAAGCCGAAGCCCCGCTCCCCGTCGGCCGCGTCGGCCTCGACCACCACCCGCACGCGACCGCCCTTCTCCAGGCGACCGAAGAGCACCTCCTCGGTGAGCGGGTCCTTCAGCTCGCGCTGGATCACCCGGGCCAGCGGCCGGGCACCGAAGTCCGGGTCGTAGCCCTTCTCGGCCAGCAGCTCCCGGGCCTCCGGGCTGAGGACGATCCGGATCTTCTTCTCCCGCAGCTGCTCCTCGAGCTCGAGCACGAACTTGTCGACGACCCGGCCCATCACCTCGGTTCCGAGGTTGCGGAAGAAGACGATCTCGTCGAGCCGGTTGC
>JANQSB010000497.1 GCA_028284295.1 Myxococcota bacterium
GGCTCTGCTCGTCGGCTTCACCGTCGATCCGAAGGTAGGTGCGCGGGTAGGCGATGAGCTCGCTGCGGTCGTGGGAGTCGCTGTTGGCGACGCCGGTTCGGAACTCCCCCTGCAGCAGCAGCGAGTACCAGTCCGCCCGGACGGCCCGGTACTGGGACATGGACGCGCCGTTCCACAGCTCGATCAGGTCGAAGTCGAGGTCGCGAAGTCCCGATTCCGGATCCGGCTCGACCAGGACCGCGTTGGGCCAGGTGTCGAGGGTGGCCTCCGGCTGGAAGGCGCGGCTCACCACCGAGAGATGGTCGAAGTAGTTGAGGTCGCTGTCGCCGGGCTGGCGACCGCGGGGATGGTTCAGCTGGACCAGCGGGGCTTCGGGGTGCTGGCGCAGGTCCCCGATCAGGTCTCGCAGGCGCCGGCCCTCGATGACGGGGGCGCCGCCCCGGTAGGCGAGCGGGTCGAAGGGCAGGGGATAGACGTTCGAGTGTCCCGCGCTGCGCGGGGACTCGCCCGCGTGGGCGCTGCTGGTGACCTCGGCGCCGACCAGGCTCTGGATGGAGCCCGACAGACCGAGCTCCTTCAGACGCGGTGCGTAGTCGGTCACCCGGTCGTGCTCCGTCGCGACGATCCAGTCCGCGCCCTCGGCCGCGAAGGCCGCGAGCTGTCGGTCGACGGGATAGTTGCCGTCGTCGCTCCACTCGCTGTGGACGTGCAGGTCGGCGGAGATCCAGCCCGGATGCGAGAGCACCCGGGCGGGTGGGTCGATCCGGATCGCCTGCTCCGCGCCGGCCTTCAGGTCGAAGGCCGTGCGGGTCAGGTCGAACTCGGGTCCCCGGGTCGCGATCACCTCGTAGCGCCCGGGTGCCAGGGGCAGCCAGCGAGGGTCTTCGTCGATGCCCCCCAGCGACACGTCGGCTCCGTACTGGCTGCCCCGGAACGCGTGACGCCCGATGCGGAAGCCCAGGTGGTCGTCGCCGAAGGTCGCCTTCCTGCCGTCGGCGCGCAGGAAGAGCAGGCGCATGGGTCGACCGCGCGGCAGCAGGACCTTCCCGGTCGGCGGCAGCGACAGCTCGCCGAGCTCGACGCCGTCGGCGCCGACCTCGAACGAGGTGCTGCGCTGGCGGTCGGCGGCTCCGACCACGCGCAGCCGGTAGCTGCCCCGCGGCAGGTGGAAGGCGAAGCGACCTTCCGCGTCGGGTCGCGCCTGGGTGACGGGCACCTCGTCCCGGGTGAAGACGTGGACTCGGGCGCCGGGCTCGACGCGGCCCCGCACCCGCGGTGAGTCGCGCCACAGCTGGTCGGTCACCGATGCGACGTCCGACCGGGCGCCCACCCGGATCTCCCGCGTGATCTCGAGCCCCTCGCCGGGCGACAGGTCCATCAGCAGGGTCTGCGCGAGCTCGAGCCAGCCGATCCCGGACTGCCCCCCGAAGCGAAGCGGTCGGGTGAAGACCGCCTGCATGGTGAAGCTCTCGCCGTTGAGCGACAGCGCGGGCAGGGGCTGCCGGCTTCCGTCCGGCGACACGAGGAACGCCTCCCGGAGCTTCAGCCCGTAGGCCACGCCCGGCCGCTGGCGGTCGCCCCCGACGAGCACGTGCAGGTCCGAAGGCAGGATCGCCCGGACCATCGTGAGGGTGTCGTCGGGATCGACGTCCGGGTGCACGAAGCCGACGCTCCCGACCTGCCGGACCCCGGAGTCTCCCTCGGCGAGATGCAGGGTGAAGGGCGCGAGCTGGCGACGGCCGTGCAGGACCACCCAGCCGAAGAGGAAGGCGCGCGCGACGTCGGCTTCCTCTTCGCGTCGGGTCGCGCGCGTCGCGATCTCGAGTACGTCCGGGCGGTCCGGGGCGAGGCGATAGGTGGTCTCGAGCTCGAGGCCCTCGACGCGGGAGCCCGTGACGATGGCAACGGATCCGTCCGCCCGATCGGGCTCGGCGCGGATCCAGGAGGCGCCCAGCATGCGGTCGCGCGACATGTTGAGCAGGCCCTCGACGGTGTTCCACGTATCGTGGGAGAGGCCGCAGCGAGCGAGATCGATCAGCACCCCGCCCTGGGGCGTCAGGTGCGACTCGTGGGAGGGATCGGAGACGACGGCGCACAGGACGCCGTTGCCGAGTGCCCAGTCGCCGACTCCCCCGACGGCGTCGGGGCCGCCGACGCGGAGCCTGGCGGCGTTCTCCCGGGTGATCTGCTCCGCCCAGCCGTCTCCGTGCGCGGGCGTCGACAACGCCGCGGCCAGGGCGAGGCCCGGCAGCGCGCGGATCGCCCGCCGGGTCCTGGCGTAGCGACCGGAGCTCATCGGCCGGCCGTGCGCGGACAGGTGGCCGGCAGGCGGGATCGTCCCTCGGCATGCTGGGGCGCCTCGATTCCCAGCAGCGCGCTCAGTGTGGGGGCGACGTCGACGACTTCGATCGAGTCGAGCTGCCAGCCGGGCGGGATGCAGCGTCCGGCGGCGAAGAAGATCGCGTGCATCTCGGGGTGATCCGGGTCGTAGCCATGTACGCCCTGCTGGATTCCGAAGGAGCGCGCGACGGACAACAGGGTGGCCTGCATGGGGCTTCCGGGCCGGATCACGTACGGGGGCTCGGCGAGCACCGTGACCTCGCCGGTGCGCGTGGGGTGCCGGGCCCGAAGCCGCATCGGCAAGGCGGCGGAAGGCCAGGCCCGCAAGCCCTCGACCGCGTCGAGCAGGTCGGCGGCCTCGGCGGCACGTGCCGGGTCCTGCAGGCTCAGGTAGCCGAAGGCGCCTCCGCTCTGGATGCGGGCGGCGACGTCCCTGCTCTCGAGGGCTTCGAGGACGTCGATCTCCCGGGTTGCCGAAGCCATGCCGTGGTCGCTCACCACCAACAGGGTCGTGGAGGGCCAGAGCCGACGCGCGTCGAGGCCCGCGAGCAGGCGCTGGAGCTGGGCGTCCTGGGCGCGGAGCTGCTCCGCGACGCCCGACCCGTCCGGCCCTTCGCGGTGCCCGACCGTGTCGGCTCCGTGCCACCAGGACGCGATCAGCTGGGGGCGTTCGGATTCCGGCAGGTCGAGCCATGCGAGGATCTGATCGACCTTCGTCGCTTCGTCGACGTCCGCGTCGAAGGGCGCGCGTCGATGGGTCGCGCCACGTCCCCGCCAATCGGTCTCGGAACCCACCCAGAAGAAGGTCGCCGTCCGGATGCCCTGGCGCTCGGCGGTCACCCAGATGGGCTCGGCGTCGATGAAGCCGGCGTCGGCCGAGTAGCGGTAGCTCCCGCGATCGGGGTCGTCGAACGCGTTCGCCACGATGCCATGACGGTCGACCCGGGCACCCGTCGCGAGCGAGACGTGGTTGGGAAAGGTGCTCGAAGGGAAGACCGGGATCATCCGGCCCGCTCGCACGCCCTCGCGTGCCAGGCGCTCCAGGCCCGGCAGCGCGGTCCGGTCCGGGTAGTCCCAGCGGGTGCCGTCCCAGGAGAGCAGGATCACGGTCGGTGCGGCCGCCTGGGCGGAGCCTGCCTGGAGCCACGCGCCGAGCAGCCCCAGCGCCAGCGTCCCGGAGAACCTCGATCGGCGCCGGATCACCCGGTCACCGGGTCGGCGTGCCCGGAATCTCGCAGGCATCGCCTTCCCGAAGCGCGAGGTGCCGTTCGATCGAGGCGAGCAGCTCGGGCTCGTCGGGTGGGGCGTGCTTCAGCATCCGGGCGAGCAGCTTGCCCTTGGACGCCGCCAGCTCGCCGTCGACGAAGACGTCGAACTGGCCGAAGCCGCCGTGCTCGACCTCGACCTTCGCACCGAAGCGCGTGCGCAGCTCGTCGGCCAGGCTCTCGGCACGGGCCCGGTAGCCGCAGGGCTTGCAGTACAGGATGCGGCACTCCACGCGCCAAGCGTCGCCCGGCTCCGCACGGGCTGCAAGCTCGTCGCCCGCCGGATGCCTCCCGGCTGCGGGTCTGTCCCCGGCAGGCGATCTAGCGTAGATTCCGCGCGCGGCGGAGCACCGGGAAGCCCCGGACTCCGCTGCGAGACAGAGAGAGCGAAGCCGTCAACCGAGTCGCCAGTGCCCCCCACCCGGGGCGCTGAGCGGCCTTTCTGCGTTCGGCGCGCAGCAAGGTCGGGCACTGGCACCTTCAGGGAAGGGTGGGGATGGCGCAGATCGTCGTCGAGGGCCTCGTCAAACACTTTCGCGTGGCGGAGCGTCGCCCGGGAACCTGGGGTGCCGTTCGCGGTCTGGTGCGTCGCGAGCTTCGCGAGGTGGCGGCCCTGGCGGGCGTCGACTTCGAGATCCAGCCTGGCGAGCTCGTGGGCTACGTGGGCCCGAACGGGGCCGGCAAGTCGACCACCATCAAGGTGCTCTCCGGCATCCTGGTTCCGGACGCGGGACGCTGCGAGGTGCTCGGCCACGTCCCCTGGAAGGAGCGGGCGCGCTACGTGGCCGAGATCGGAGTGGTCTTCGGCCAGCGCACCCAGCTCTGGTGGGACCTGCCGGTGGTCGAGAGCTTCGAGCTGCTCCAGGCCATCTACCGCGTACCCCGGGCCGACTACCTTCGCAGCCGGGACGAGCTGGTGGCCCTGCTCGATCTGGAGCCGCTCCTCGATACCCCGGTCCGGCAGCTCTCGCTCGGGCAGCGGATGCGATGCGACATCGCCGCTGCCCTGCTGCACGCACCCCGGCTGCTCTTCCTCGACGAGCCGACGATCGGCCTCGATGCGGTCTCCAAGCTGGGCGTACGGGACTTCGTGCACCGTCTCAACCGGGACCGTGGCGTGACGGTGATCCTGACCACCCACGACATGGACGACATCGAGGCGCTGTGTCGCCGTGTCATCGTGATCGGTGAGGGCCGGATCCTGTGCGACGGAAGCCTCGAGGAGCTGCGCGCCCAGGTGAGCCCGGAGCGCCGCCTCACGCTGGACCTGGTGGACCCGGAAGAAGAGCTCGATCCGGGCGTCGCGCGGGTGGTCGGGCGCGAGGGAGCGCGCGTGACGCTCGGCTTCGATCCGGACGTCATCGCGACCACCGAGCTGATCTCGCGGCTGACGGCGCGCCACGCGGTGCGCGACCTCTTCGTCGAGACCCCACCCATCGAGGAGGTGATCGCGGCCCTCTACGCGCGCAACGGAGCGGCCCCGTGAGCTTCGTTCAGGCTCTCCGGCCCTACGGCGTGGTCTTCGGCGCCCGCTACCGCGTGATCCTCCAGTATCGCGCGGCGGCGCTGGCCGGCGCCGTGACCCAGTTCTTCTGGGGCTTCATCCGCGTGATGGTCTTCTACGCCTTCTACGGGTCGACCCGGACCGAGCCCCCCATGGCCATGGCCGACGTGGTCACCTACGTGTGGCTCGGGCAGGCGCTGCTCGGCCTCCAGCCCTGGAACCACGACCTGGAGCTGGAAGCCCGGATCCGCGATGGCGGAGTCGCCTACGAGCTGCTGCGTCCGGTGGATCTCTACGCCTACTGGTTCGTGCGCACGGTCGCGAGGCGCACGGCGACGGCCTCCCTGCGTGCGATTCCGATCGTGGTCGTGGCGGGCTTCGCGGTTCCGTGGCTCGGCGTCGAGGGGTGGGCTCTGGC
>JANQSB010000525.1 GCA_028284295.1 Myxococcota bacterium
AACAACGGCTTCGCGTTCCGGTTCACGAGCCAGCTGCAGGTACCGGCGGACGGGACCTGGACCTTCTACACGACCTCGGACGACGGCAGCCAGCTCTTCATCGACGGCGCCCTGGTGGTGGACAACGACGGCAAGCACGGTCCCATCGAAGCGTCGGGCGCCGTGTCCCTGACGGCGGGCTTCCACACGATCGTGGTCCTCTATTTCGACAACCGGGGCGGTGAGGTCCTGACGGTCGAGTGGGAAGGTCCCGGGACGCCACGCCAGGTGGTTCCCGCCTCGGCGCTCTTCGTCGCCCCCTGACCGTCGCCCGCGGCCCGGTCCGAGGAAGGCATCACGAGCCCGCAGCGCACCGGCAGCTGCGGGCTCGTTCGCTCATGTGCGTCACCTCGACGTCCGATCGTGTCACTCCCTGGATGACCCGGACGACCACCGTGAGCCGGCGATGACAGCCCGGTATCGGGCGGCTAACTTGACCCCGCGGGGAGGAAATGATCATCGTCTTCCCGACCATCCAGTGAGGCGCGCAGCCATGCCCTCGCGATGTCGCTTCTGCAATACCGAGCTCGTGCACAGCTTCGTGGACCTCGGCACCTCGCCGCTGTGCCAGGACCACGTCCGGCCGGAGGCGCTCGGCCGGGGCGAGACCTACTACCCGCTGCACGCCCGGGTGTGCCATGAGTGCCTGCTCGTGCAGGTCGACGACGTGGTGCCGCCCGGTGAGATCTTCGGCGACGGCGACTACGCGTACTTCTCTTCGTTCTCCGAGTCCTGGCTCGACCACGCGCGCCGCTACGCGTTCGCCATGACCGAGCGCTTCTCGCTCGGCCCGGAGTCACGCGTCGTCGAGGTGGCCAGCAACGACGGCTACCTGCTGCAGTACTTCGTCGAGCAGGGCGTGCCCGTGCTGGGCATCGACCCCGCATCGAACTGCGCGGCGGCCGCCGAGGAGCGGGGCGTCCCCACGAAGGTTGCCTTCTTCGGACGCGACACCGCCGCGCAGGTACGGGCCGAGCTCGGGCCGGCCAACCTGCTGCTGGGCAACAACGTGCTGGCCCACGTGCCCGACATCAACGACTTCGTGTCGGGTCTCGCGACCCTGCTGGCGGAGGACGGCGTGCTCACCATGGAGTTCCCCCACCTGATGCGCCTGGTGGAGGAGAACCAGTTCGACACCATCTACCACGAGCACTTCTCCTACCTGGGCTTCCACGCGGTGAAGCGCATCTTCGAGCACCACGGGCTGGCTCTCTTCGACGTCGAGGAGCTGCCCACCCACGGCGGCTCGCTGCGCATCTATGCGAAGCACGCTGCGGACCCGACGCACGCGGTGGGCCCGCGCGTCGCCGAGCTGCTGGCCCGCGAGGCCGGCGCCGGGATGCTCGAGATGGACTACTACACCCGATTCGGCGCCCAGGTGGAGGCGACCAAGCGCAAGCTCCTCGCCTTCCTCGTCGAGCTCAAGGAAAAGGGCCGGACGGTCGTCGGCTACGGGGCCCCGGGCAAGGGCAACACCCTCCTCAACTACTGCGGCATCCGCACCGACTTCCTCGACTACACGGTCGACCGCAGCCCGCACAAGCAGGGCAACTTCCTTCCCGGCTCGCGCATCCCCATCCACGAGCCCGAGCGCATCTTCGAGACGCGACCCGACTACGTGCTGATCCTGCCGTGGAACCTGCGGGAGGAGATCATGGAGCAGATGGCCGGGATCCGAGAGTGGGGCGGGCGCTTCGTCGTGCCGATCCCCGAGGTCAAGGTCTATGAGTGAACGAGCCAGGAGGCCCCGACGATGAAGGTGGTGCTGTTCTGCGGTGGGCTGGGCCTGCGCCTGCGCGAGCATTCCGAGAACACCCCGAAGCCGTTGGCGATGCTGGGCGATCGTCCGATCATCTGGCACCTGATGTCCTACTACGCCCACTACGGGCACAAGGACTTCATCCTCTGCCTGGGCTATCGCGGGGCCGACTTCAAGGACTACTTCCTGAACTACAACGAGACGGTGTCGAACGACTTCGTGCTGCGGGCGGGTGGCCGCGAGGTGGAGCTGATGGGGCAGGACATCAGCGATTGGACCATCCGCTTCGTCGACACCGGCCTCCACTCGAACGTCGGCATGCGCTTGAAGGCGGTGCAGCAGTACCTGGAGGGGGAGGAGGCCTTCCTGGCGAACTACAGCGACGGTCTCTCCGACCTGCCCCTCGACGGCTACGTGCAGACGGCTCTGGACCGCGGCAACATCGCCACCTTCATCAGCGTCCGCCCGACGGCGGCCTTCCATTTCGTCGACACCGAAGAGGATGGAACCGTGAACTCGATCCGCTCGATCACCGACTCGAGCATGCGGATCAACGGGGGCTTCTTCGTCTTCCGGCAGAAGATCTTCGACTACCTGCGCGAAGGCGAGGAGCTGGTCGTCGAGCCCTTCGCGCGGCTGGCGGCAGAGAAGCAGCTGGTGGCCCACCGCTACGACGGCTTCTGGCAGTGCATGGACACCTTCAAGGACAAGCTGGCCCTCGACGAGCTCGTGGAGCGCGGCGAAGAGCCCTGGCGGGTCCGGTAGGGAGACGAAGAGGTCGTATGAAGCTGTTGCTCACCGGACACGACGGGTACATCGGCGCGGTGATGAGTCGGATGCTCGCCGAACGCGGCCACGAGGTGGTCGGCGTCGATAGCGGGCTCTTCGAGGGATGCGACTTCGCGGGCGGCCCCGAGACGATCCCGTCCCTGCACAAGGACATCCGCGACCTCGAGCGTCGCGATCTCGAGGGATTCGACGCCGTGATCCATCTGGCGGCCATCTCGAACGATCCGCTCGGCAACCTGAATCCCGGCTGCACCTACGAGATCAACCACGAGGCATCGGTGAGGCTCGCCGAGCTGTCGCGAGAGGCCGGAGTGGAGCGCTACCTCTACTCTTCGTCCTGCAGTGTGTACGGGTCGGCCAGCCCCGACGACGTGCTCGACGAGAGCGCCTCCTTCTCGCCCGTCACCCCCTACGCGAAGTCGAAGGTCATGGTGGAAGCCGACGTGCGCGAGCTCGCGAACGACGGCTTCAGCCCGGTCTTCCTGCGCAACGCCACCGTCTACGGCGTCTCCCCGCGGCTTCGGGGCGATCTCGTCGTCAACAACCTGGTGGGCTGGGCGCTCACCACGGGACGGGTCCACCTGAAGAGCGACGGCACTCCCTGGCGGCCCCTGGTGCACGTGGAGGACGTTTGCGGGGCCTTCCATGCGGCTCTGGTGGCGCCGCGCGAGGCGATCCACAACGAGGCCTTCAACGTCGGTCGCGACGACGAGAACTACCGCATCTCGCAGGTCGCCGAGATCGTCCACGCTGCGGTCGAGGGCAGCGAGCTCTCCTATGCGGAGGGCGCCGGCCCCGACCCGCGCTGCTACCGCGTCGACTTCGGCAAGATCCGCGACCGACTCCCGGGCTTCGAGCCGACCTGGACGGTGCCGCGCGGCGTGGCCCAGCTGGTCGACGCCTTCCGGGCCGTCGAGCTGCGTCAGGAAGACCTGGAGGGCGATCGCTACCTGCGCATCGCGCACATCTCGCGGCTGCTGTCGGAGGGGCGCCTCGACTCCGACCTGCGCTGGACCGAGCCCCGGCGCGCGTCCGTGGGCTGACCCGTGCGCGCGCTGGAGCTGACCCAGAGCCTCGGAGAGCGGCCGGTCGTCCTGTGCCTGGGTGCGCATCCGGACGACATCGAGATCGGCTGCGGGGGAACGGTGCTCCAGCTGGCGGCCGCGCTGCCCCGGGCCGAGTGGCACTGGCTGGTGCTGACCGGCAACGCGCTGCGCCACGAAGAAGCCCGCCAGAGCGCGCGTCGCTTCCTGGGCGAGGGGGCCGAGACGGGGCTCCACCTGGAGTCCTTCCGCGACGGCTTCCTGCCCTGGGAAGGCGCGGCGGTCAAGGAGCGCTTCGAGTCGCTCAAGCGCGAGATCCGACCGGACCTGATCTTCACCCACCACCGTCACGACCGTCACCAGGACCACCGGCTGGTGGGCGAGCTCACCTGGAACACCTGGCGAGACCACCTCGTCTTCGAGTACGAGATTCCCAAGTACGAGGGCGACCTGGGCCAGCCCCAGTCCTACGTCCCGCTCGACGCGGGGATCGCGGAGAAGAAGGCCGACGCGGTGATCGAGCTCTTCCCTTCCCAGAAAGAGCGCGAGTGGTTCGACCGCGAGCTGTTGCTCGGTCTGATGCGGGTGCGCGGCGCCGAGTGCAACGCACCCTCTCGCCATGCCGAAGCCTTCCACGTGCCGAAGTGGACGATCTCGCTCTCGGGGTCGCCCCGGTGAGATTCGTGGAGACCGGGCTGGCCGGAGCGTGGCTGGTCGATCTGGAGGAGCGCGTCGACGAGCGCGGCTTCTTCGCGCGCAGCTTCTGCGAGCGTGAGTTCGCGAAGCACGGGCTCGCGCCGCGCTTCGTGCAGTGCAACGTCTCGTGGAACCGCCGCGCCGGAACCCTGCGCGGCATGCACTGGCAGCACCAGCACGCCGAAGCCAAGCTCGTGCGCTGCACCCGCGGCGCCATCTTCGACGTCATCGTCGACCTGCGGCCCGGGAGCGCCACCCGCGACGGCGTCTTCCACGTCGAGCTGGACGCCAAGAGTCGCCGGGCCCTCTACGTACCCGAAGGCTTCGCACACGGCTTCCAGTCGCTCGAGGACGACAGCGAGGTCTTCTACCAGATGAGCGAGTTCTTCGTGGACGACGCCTCGCGCGGCTTCCGCTTCGACGACCCCGCGCTCGCCATCCCCTGGCCGCTGCCGATCTCGGTCATCTCCGACCGCGACCGCGATCTCCCCCTGCTCGAGGATGCGCGATGAACGGCGCCGAGATGATGGCGCTCGCCGAGGAGCTGTACCCGTTGTGCCGCAGCATCACGGGGGACGGCGTGCGGGAGACCCTTCGCACCCTGGGGCGCTGGAATCCGGTGGAGATCGTCGAGGTGCCCACCGGCAGCCCGGCCTGTGACTGGGTGGTCCCACGGGAGTGGAACCTGCGCGAAGCGTGGGTGAAGAGCTCGAGCGGCGAGAAGGTCGTCGACCTCGCGGACTCGACCCTCCACGTGGTGGGCTACAGCGTGCCCGTTCACGAGAAGCTGTCCCGCGCGGAGCTCGACGCGCACCTCCACTCCATCCCCGAGCACCCGTCCTGGATCCCCTGGCGCAACAGCTACTACGAGGAGGGCTGGGGCTTCTGCCTGCCCCACGCCCAGCGCGCCGCGTTGCCGGACGAGGAGTACGAGGTCTACATCGACGCGAGCCTCGAGGACGGGCACCTGAGCTACGGCGAGCTCTTCCTGCCGGGGCGGCGGGACGAGGAGCTGCTCGTCTCCGTCCACGTCTGCCATCCTTCGCTCGCGAACGACAACCTGTCGGGGATCGCGGTGTCGACGGCGGTCGCGAGCATGCTCGCCGGGCGCGATCGCACGCTCGGTGTTCGCTTCCTCTACGTCCCGGGCACCATCGGATCGCTGGCCTGGCTCGAGCGCAACCGCGAGCGAACCGGCCGGGTGGTCGGCGGACTCACCCTGACCTGTCTGGGCGATGCTGCCGGGCTCACCTACAAGCGGAGCTTCGCGGGGGACGCCGACGTCGACCGCGTGGCGAAGGCCGTGCTGGCGGATCGCGCCGCGCAGGGGCTCGGTGAGTCCGAGCTGATCGACTTCTATCCCTACGGCTACGACGAGCGGCAGTACAACGCGCCGGCCTTCCGCATGCCCGTGGGGTCGCTCATGCGGAGCCGACACGGGCGCTTCGACGAGTACCACAGCTCGGCCGACGACCTCTCCCTGCTCTCGGTCGAGCGCCTCGAGGAGGCGCGGGACGTGGTGCTCGAGATCCTCGGGCGCCTGGACCGCAACCGCCGCTACCGCAGCCTCGCACCCGAAGGAGAGCCCCAGCTCGGGCGCCGGGGCATCTATCGCGCCCTGGGGGGAGGCGGCGATCCGGCCGCGCTACAGTACGCCATGCTCTGGTTGCTGCAGTGCGGAGACGGTTCCCACTCGCTGCTCGATGTGGCCGAGCGTTCGGAGATGCCCTTCGGGCAGATCGCCGACGCCGCCGACCTGCTGGAGGAGCACGCGCTGATCGACCGGAGCTGACTCCTGGCTACCGGAGGCCGTCATGAGCCCCGAATCCTCTCCCTTCGGATCCGCGCCGAGCGAGGCGACCCAGGAGCAGTACTGGAACGACTGGAACACGCGGCTGCGCAGCGAGGTGCGCGACGACGCACAGCGGCGTGCCGAGAAGGCACTCGAGCTGTTCGGGTCCCTCGCGCTCGAGGGTCGGCCGCGGATGCTCGAGATCGGTTGCTCGACGGGCTTCCTGTGCAGCGAGCTGGCGCGCCACGGCGAGGTGACCGGCACCGACCTGTCGGGCGAGGCCGTGGAGATGGCCCGCCAGCGGGTTCCCGACGCTCGCTTCCTGGCCGGCGACTTCCTCAAGCTCGACTTCGGGCCCGAGCCCTACGACGTGATCTTCTCGCTGGAGACCATCGCGCACGTCTCCGACAAGCAGGAGTTCTGCCGCCGGGTGGCGTCGCTGCTGGCGGACGGCGGCCATCTCGTCATCACCACGCAGAACGCCCGGATCTGGGAGTGGTCGGGCTCGCTGAAGCGGCCGCCCGAGATCCTGCAGGCGCTGCTGACCATGGACGAGCTGAAGCAGCGGCTCGACGAGCAGTTCCGGGTGCTCTCGTCCGGGACCATCATTCCGTACGGCCACGGCGGCCTGCTGCGCCTGGTGAACTCTCCCAGGCTGAACCGGCCGATCGAGAAGGTCCTCGGGGAGACCCGGGTGCGGCGCGCCAAGGAGGCCCTCGGCCTCGGAAACACGATCTGGGCCCTCGCTCGGAAGCGCGGCCCCGCTCCCCGGACGGATTCCTTGCACCGCCATCCCGAGTTGCCGAGAATCGGCTCGACTTCGCCCGCAGGGAGACGGGAAGTGAGCCAGGCCTGGACCCGACACGACATCCCCGACCAGCGGGGTCGAGTCGCGATCGTCACCGGCGCCAACAGCGGGATCGGGCTCGAGACGGTCCGCGAGCTCGCGCGCCAGGGCGCGCAGGCGGTGCTGGCCTGTCGCAGCCCGGAGAAGGCCCAGGGGGCCATCGACGACATCCGCAGCGAGCTGCCGGACGCACGCGTCGAGTTCCTGCCGCTCGATCTCGCGGACCTCGACTCGGTTCGCGGCTTCGCTTCGGCGTTTCGCGAGCGCTTCCAACGCCTCGACCTGCTGATCAACAACGCGGGGGTCATGGCTCCGCCCGCCGGCCGGACCCGGCAGGGCTTCGAGCTGCAGCTCGGCGTCAACCACCTGGCACACTTCGCCCTGACGGGGTTGCTGCTCGACCGTTTGCTGACGACGGCGGACGCGCGGGTCGTCAACGTCTCCAGCCAGGCCCATCGCTGGGGCCGCGTCGACTTCGACGACCTCGACTTCGACACGCGCGGCTACAACGCGGCGTTCGCGTACGCGCAGAGCAAGATCGCCAACCTGCTCTTCACCTTCGAGCTCGCGCGCCGGTCCGAGGCCGCGGGCGTGGGGCTGGTCGTCGCGGCCGCTCACCCGGGTTGGACCCAGACCAACCTGCAGCAGCACTCCGCTCTCTTCCAGCTGGCGAACCCCTTCTTCGGCATGCGGCCAGCGGGCGGCGCCCTGCCCACGCTGCGCGCGGCCACCGCTGCGGGCGTGAAGAGCGGCGACTACTACGGGCCCGGCGGCTTCTACGAGATGCGCGGCGCTCCGAAGCAGGTGGACAGCTCGCGTGCGACGAAGAGCCGGGAAGACGCCGAACGGCTGTGGAAGGTCTCCGAGCAGCGGACGGGGGTCCACTTCGACTTCGCGTCCCCCTCCGCGTCCCTCGACTGAGGGACGGCGGTCGCCCCGACAAGCCTTCGAGCCTTCGCGCTCGCCGACTGCGGGGCCTGCACCCTGCACCGACCTTCCCTAGCGATACGCGGGGTTGTCGAAGTCGAAGCGGCAGCCGGCGTCCCACTCGCTGCGCTGGTTGCCGTGGGCCGGGGTGCCGCCGGCGTCCTTCAGCATGCGCGCGAGGTGCAGCAGGTTCCAGGTCATGAAGGTGGTGTTGCGGTTCGTGAAGTCGTTCTCCGGGCCGCCGGAGCCTTCGTCCAGGTAGGAAGGTCCGGGGCCGGCCTCTCCCAGCCAGCCCGCGTCGGCCTGCGGGGGTACCACGTAGCCCAGGTGCTGCAGGGAGTAGAGGACGTTCATCGCGCAGTGCTTGGCGCCGTCCTCGTTTCCGGTGATCAGCGCGCCGCCCACGCGTCCGTAGTAGGCGTACTGCCCGTGCTCGTTCAGCAGGCCCGAGGCGGAATAGAGGCGCTCGATCACCTGGGTGCAGACGGAGGTCTTCTCGCCCAGCCAGATCGAGGTCCCCAGCACCAGGATGTCGGCGGCCATCACCTTCTCGAGGATCTCGGGCCAGTCGTCCCGCTCGAACCCGTGCTCGCGCATGTCCGGCTGTACGCCGGGGGCGATGTCGAAGTCGACCGGTCGAAGCAGCTCCGTGGACACCCGGTTCTTCTCGAGGATGGCCCGGGAGATCGCGATCAGGCCCTCGGTGTGGGATCGCTCGGGCGATCGCTTCAGCGTGCAGTTCAGGAAGAGGGCCTTCAGGTCGGAGAAGTCCCAGCGGCTCGTGGTGCAGAGCGCTTCCTGTCGTTCGTCGAGATCCATGTCGATCGCTCCTTGGGTTCGTGTTCTTCTTCGCTCGGATGCCGGGTCCTGGGTCGCGTTTCGCGGGGACGCTTTTCGGGAGGGCGCAGGGAGAACCGCGTAACCCCGCGCCCGCGCGCTTCGTAGGCGTCCTCTTCCCCGAAGTGTTCCCACGCCGTCCCCGCGCCGCTGCAGGGTCCGGCACGCGGTGCAGCGCCCCGGCTTCAGGTGCGCGGGAGCCGCCTCGCCTCTACGTTCCGGACCGAGCCTGGCGGCTCGCGTGGCCCGGAGGAATCGACATGGTGTGGCAGGCCTACCTGCTGGCGTCCTTCTTCGCCGCCATCGCGCTGGTGTGCGTGGCGCTCATCCCGTTCGGGTTTCCCGGCATGTGGATGATGCTCGGGATGGCCTTCCTGCTGGAGTTCGGTGACGCCCTGGTGGTGCCCGCCAGTGCCGGGGGCGCGACCATCACCTTCGGCTGGACCCTGCTGGCCGTCTGCGGCGGGCTCGGGTTGATCGGCGAGGGCATCGAGGCCACGGGTGGCGCACTGGGTACGCGCTACGGGGGTGGCACCGCCCGCGGCATGTGGGGGGCGATCCTCGGTGGCATCGTGGGTGCCATCGTGTTCACGATGGGGGTGCCGATCCCGCTCGTGGGAACACTGCTCGGCGCCGTGGTCGGGACCTTCGCGGGCGCCTTCGTGGGCGAGGCCACGGGGGAGGAGAGCCGGCACCGTCCTCGCAGCGAGAACCTGCGCGCCGCGTTCGCGGCCACCGTCGGACGACTGGCCGGAACCCTCGGCAAGACCGTCATCGCGATCGTGATCTGGGTGATGCTCGTCTGGCGCGCGTTCGGTCTGTAGGCGAGGCCCGATCGGCGCGTTCCACCGATATCGGTCTGGGCGATCGGTCCGAGTGAAACTTTCTATTGGATCGAAGCGGTCGAAGCATGCGACCTTCCACGGGAAGCCGTTCCGTCGCGGCTCGAAGGCCTCGAAAGCGCCCCCGAGGAGATCGCATGCATCCTTTCCGGCGCATTCTCGTCTACGCCTCGCCCGCCGACGAAGACCAGCTCGCTCTCGAGCTGGGCGCGAGGCTCGCTCGTTCGACGGGTGCCTCCCTCACGCTGGCTGGCGTGGTCGAGCCTCAGTCCTTCAGCCGACCCTTTCGCAGGGCCATCGACGAGCTCGATGCCCGTTGCGAGCGCGAGCGGCTCGAGGCCGCCGTCGCGGACCTGCGCAAGGAGATGGAGGTGCGCGTCGAGATCCTCCGGGGCACGGCGTGGCTCGAGCTCGTGCGCTTCGTGCTTCGCGACGGGCACGACCTGGTCCTGAAGGCGGCCGACGGGATGGGTCGGGGGTCCGGTCTCTTCTTCGGATCGACGGCCCTGCACCTCATCCGCAAGTGCCCCTGCCCGGTCTGGGTGGTGGGCAGCGAAGGTGCGTCGCCCCGTCGGGTGATGGCAGCCGTCGATCCGGGGGAGGACGAGGTTCGGGGCGCGACGGCCCGTCGCGTGTTGGAGCTGGCGGTCGCCCTGGCGGGAGAGGAGGTCCATCCGGTCGCGGCCTGGAACGCACCGGGCGAGACGCTCTACCAGAGCCGGATGCCGCCGAGCAAGCTCGAGGCCTACGTGCGTTCGGCGCGGGAAGAGGCCGAGCGCGGGCTGAAGCGCGCGTTGGCCGGGCTTCCCATCGCGGCAGAGCGCGTGCAGCTGGTGAAGGGGGATGCGCGGCGCGTGCTGCCGGCCCTCGTCGAGAAGGAGGACTTCGACCTGGTCGTGATGGGCGGCCTCGGTCGGGTCGGGGTCGCCGGCTTCCTGATCGGGGAGACCGCCGAGACGGTGATCCGATCGGTGCGCTGCTCGGTGCTGGTCGTCAAGCCGCCGGGCTTTCGCAGTCCGGTCGAGCGCGATGCCTGATCGGCGCTGCCGCGCTCACGACAGGATGTCCGAGCGCGCGACCTCGGCGATGGCAGCCACCGCGGGATGGGTGATGCGGCGCTCCACGGTGATCGCGTAGAACTCCTCGCGAACCTGGTCGGTGTGGCCGATCAGGTGTACGCCGTGTCCCTTCCGGATCTCGTCCGCCACGACGATGGGCGCAGCGAAGACGCCCCGGCCGTGCTGGCCGAAGACCTTCATGAGCGCGGTGTCCTCGATCTCGGCGACGGGGGCGGGCCGGACGTCGATCGACTCGAACCACAGGTCGAGCGAGTGACGCAGGGAGGTGTTCGAGGTCGGCAGCAGCATCGGCGCGCCGTCGAGGCTCTTCGGGAAGCCCCGCCGGAGGCGGCGGGCCACGGCGGGCTGCGCGAAGAAGCCGACATCGCAGCCACCGAGCGAGTGGTTGTAGGCCTTGACGCGGATCGGGGGGCCCAGGGGCGCGTCGGTGAGAACCATGTCGTACTCCTGCACGGCGAGCG
>JANQSB010000559.1 GCA_028284295.1 Myxococcota bacterium
CCGTTGAGCGCGGGCCCGTAGAGCTCGCCCGACCAGCCTGCCCCGGGCGTCCACGTGCGGTAGGTGATCTGGGGGAAGGGACTCGAGTAGACGGCGACGGCGGTTCCCGAGCTGCTCTCGAACGCGACGTCCACACCCTTGAAGTTGACGCCGAAGCCGAAGTCCGTAGCCAGGATGGCGTTCCCCCAGCTGTTCCCGTCCCACACCGAGAGCCAGGTCTCGCCGGCCTCGGTGATGACGCCCGCCACGATGCGGTCACTGCCGGGGTCCGAAGCCAGCGTGCTCCACATCACCTGGCCGGGCGCCCCGGGCGCGCTGACCAGGGGCTGCTCCGCGCTCCAGCTCGTCCCGTCCCAGATGCGATAGAAGGCCGTGTTGCTCGCGCGGCCGTAGATGACCATCGCGTGGCCGCTCTGCTGCTCGTAGGCGACGTATCCGTCGACGAAGTCGATGGCACCGGAGTCGTTGTTGAGCAGGATCGGGTTGCCCCAGCTGTCGCCATCCCAGACCGCGGCGTAGTCACTCTTGCCGTTCTCGGTGACCACGAGGACCATCTCGTCCGAGTGGGGGCTGGCGGCCAGCTGGAGCTGCAGGGGCTCGCCGGCGAGCGGGCTCGTGAAGGTGGTCTCGCTCGACCAGCTGGTTCCGTTCCAGGTGCGGTAGGAGAGCGAGTTGCTGCCGATCCCGTCGTTGGCGTAGACGAGCATCGCCTCGCCGCTTCGCGACTCGTAGGCGATGTCGAAGGCGAAGTAGTCGCTGTCGTTGACGCGTTCCAGGTTGTTGAAGGGCAGAGGAGTCCACTGGGACCCGTCCCACATCACGCCGCTCAGGTTGCCCGCGGCGTCCACGCCCACGACGATCTTCTCGTCGCGGGTCGGCGCCTCGGCGCCCTGGACGATCTGCCACTGGCTGCCCACGTTGACGGTGCCGGAGCCGGGTGAGAAGAACGCACCGTCGAACTCCGCGGCGAAGGGCGTGGTGCTGCTTCCCAGGCGGAAGATGGCCGTGCCTTCGAGCACGCCGGCGAAGCGGGCCTGGGCCGAGGCGCTGATCGCGCTCGGCGTCTCGATCACGCCGGTCGCGTGCTCGAGCTCCCAGTCGCCGCCCAGCGCGGCCGCGCCGGTGAGGTCGGTGCTGGCGGCCACGTCCGCGCCCGTGAGCGACGCGAGCTGGTCGACGAGTCCCTTGCCTGCCTCGCTGGCAGCCAGGTTGCAGCCGTAGAGGAGCAGGTCCGCTTCCTCGCCGAGGGCGCCTCGCCAGCCCTCGACCAGCTCGCTGCGACTCGAGAGCTCGCCCCGGTCGAGCCAGGTGCCGCCGAGCTGGAGTCCGGTCTCCGTGCCGTGCGACAGGACGTGGACGGCATCGAGGGGAACGGCGCTGGCCGCGAGCGCCTGGCTGATCTGCTCGAGCCCGTCGCGGTCCGCGTCGAGCACGACGACCCGGACGGCGCGCTCGCCGGGTCGTTCGTCGACCAGGTCGGCCACCAGGGTCTCCCAGTCGTCGATCGCCTCGTCGACGAAGACCAGCTCGTGGGTGGTCGCCTGCTGGCTGGCCTGGCTGTCGCTCTCGAAGCGCTGTCGCTCGGCGTCGGCCGGGTCGAGCGTCGGAAGGGCGAGGGCAGCCGCATCGGCCGAGAGCAGCACTCTCGGCTCGAGCTCTTCCAGGCGTGCCCGTCGCCTCGCCATGACGCTCCCCGGTCCGTCCCCGCGAATGGGGGGCCATCCGGAAATATCGGCGGAGCGGGTGTGGGCCTTGACCTACACATGTGCGCAAGTTGCTGAAAACAAGAGAGATTTGTCCTGGTTAGCCCGGGGCGCACGAGACTCCGGAGAGGCCCGCCGGATCAAGCGTGGCTCCGGGGCGGCCGAAACGCCGAAGGGGCAACTCGTCGAGAAGCCCTTCGTCCGCAAACG
>JANQSB010000560.1 GCA_028284295.1 Myxococcota bacterium
GCCACGCGCTGGGCTTCGCCCTGGCTGAGCGCGTGCGGCCGGTGGTGGAGCCGATGGCCGAGCCCCAGGCCCGCGAGCTGCTCGGCGGCAGACTCGCGGTCGCCCGGCTGGCCTGCCAGTCGCTGCGCGAGCAGCAGGTTGTCCAATGCGCTGAGCGATGCGATCAGTCGCAGCTGCTGCAGGACGATGCCGATCAGGCGTCCTCGCAGGCGGTCCCGTTCCCGTTGCGAAGCCGTGTCCATTCGTTCGCCGTCGATCTGGATCGAGCCGGTCGCGGGGGTGAGCAGACCCGCGATCAGGTGCATCAGCGTCGTCTTGCCGCTGCCGGACGGGCCGACCACCACACAGCTCCCCCCGCGGGCAATCGTGAGGTCGGGAAATGCGAGGGCGTTCGTACCGCCGGACCCGTAGGCGTAGGACAGCGACGCGGTGCTCAGGGCGAGGCGTCCTGAGTCCACGGAGCTCACGCAGTTGCTCCGCTGGGGTGGGGGCCTCGAGCGGCGGCGATCTCGACCGGGGCGACCAAACGCGCTGTTCCCCTTTCAGGAGGGTTGCACCGACCACAGCGGCGGCTTGGAAGTGCCGGTCGGGCCCCTGAAGTTCCGGGAGCATCGCCAGCCGTAACAATGGAGACCCCGACGACCCCCAGGACAGTGCCTCTTTCGGCGAGAAATCGGCGCGACTTGAACCGATCCAGGGCGAGCGGGGCGATGCCGGGGCGGCCCCAGCGGCGGGGAACGTCGATCCAGAGAAGCGGATGACTTCGAACGCGGGTTCTGTTAAGCAGGAAAGCGGGAAGGGGATCCGTTCTGCTGTCGGAGCGCGGTCTTCGATTCTCCTGCCAAGAGGCCGCCTCCATGCACAAGCACGCTCTCGCTCTCCCGACGCTGCTGCTCTCGCTCCTGCTCGCCGACTCGGCAGCGGCGAGCCCGGTGACCTACGCGTTCACCGGAGACATCACCTTTGCCGAGGGAATCTGGGCGGGCGGGACCTCGGTCACCGGCACCTACACACTCGACGACTCGCTCACCCTCAGCCTCGCGAGCTCCGGCATCCAGCAGGCGGTCCCCACGGGCAACCCGGGTCTCGACTGGGCGATCTCGGTGAGCGTCCTCGGTGTGACCCGGACGACTGCGGACAACGCGAACGCCGAGCCCGGGCCGGCCCATCACGAGCTCGTCGCACGCGACGAGTCGTCCACGGACAGCTGGTACTACGCAGCCTATCGCCAGGTCGGCCCCGACGACTCCGCACAGCTCTTCGTGTCGGACACCCACCCCGTCGGCGCCCCCGACGGACTCTTCGCCGGCAGCGACAACCTGGGATCGTCGGCCATCCTGACGCCCGGTGACGTATCGCTCTACGACGACACCACCGTCAACAACTACTTCGCGTACGACGAGCTCGGACAGTTCGAGGGGCGGATCGAATTCACCCTCACGAGCGTGACGGTCCCCGAACCCACCACGGCGATGCTGGTTCTCGTCGGCCTGGTGGTGGCGATCGCGGGAAGCCGAAGGACGCCCGCCCCGGAGTAGCGGGGGCGCCCAACGCACCGGAAAGCCTGCAGCACGGAGCGGCCGCTCCATGCTGCGCCTTCGCTAGCTTCGCACGATGGCCGAGCGCCCCGCCTGCATCGTCGCCATCGGCGATGCGCCCGGGTTCGACTACCGCCCGGAGAGCGGGGAGGGGCTCGTCGCCTGTCGCGTGCGGCCCGTCGGGGATCTCGCTGGACTGACACAGATGGGCGTCCGCGTTCGCGAGGCGGAGCCCGGCCACGCGGGAACGCTCCTCCACTATCACGACACCGAGGAGGAGTGGGTGTGGGTGCTGGCGGGGCGCGGCCGGCTCAAGCTCGGCCCGCACTCGATTCCCGTGTGGGCCGGCCACTTCGCGTCCTTCCCGCCCGCCCCGGCGCCCCATCACTTCCTGGCCGAGGGCGACGAGCCGTTGATCGTCCTCGAAGGCGGCGAGCGTCGGCCCGACGAGGACTGGTGCACCTACCCGGAGCTGGGCGTGCGCTCCCGCGGCGGCGTGGATGATCCGATCGATCCGTCAGGGCTTCCCGCGCCCGGCGGGGAACCCGGCCAGCTGGTCCACGTGAACGAGCTGCCCGAACGAGCGCGCCCCCACCCCCTCACCGCGGAGGCAATCCGGCACATGCGCGCGGTCGATTCCCAGAGCGGGCTCGAGCGCCAGGGCGTCACCTGGGCACGCGTGGAGGCGGGCGTCGAGACGACCACGTACCACACCCACGATCGGACGGACGAGTGGGTGCTGGTGCTATCGGGCGAGCTGGACCTCCGCCTGGGAGACGACTGGCACGTCGTTCGCGAAGGCGACTTCATCGCCCACCCGGCCGGCAGTGCCGCACACCTCATGCGCGCCCGCAGTGAAGCCACCTACCTGATGGGCGGCCAGTCGCTCCCGGACGACGTCTGCACCTATCCCGAACGTGGCATGATCCTGGGGCCCGCCGGCTTCGAGAAGATCGGCAGCTAGGGAGCGTCAGACGCTCCGCCAGCGCGCCTCCGTAGCCAACCGAGCGCCGCCAGCGCTGCGACCGCCGCAAGGGCCGCGCCAGGCTCGGGCAGCGCGCTGATGAGCGACACCGGCTGGCTGTAGTCGAAGCCGTTCGCCGAGACGACCTGGTAGGTCTCGTCCACCTCGCCACCCGTCGTCGCTCCGGTGATGCCCAGGAAGCGCATGTAGTTTCCGGGCGAGCCCAGGTCGACGAGCATCTCGACCGGGGGATCGCAGGACGGAATGCCCCCTCCGCCGAAGGTCGACAGGCTCGAGCCGGCCCCCATGTACAGCTCGATCGGAACCGGCACGCCCTCGGGCAGGTCGACGTCGAAGCCGATCACGACGGGCCCCTCGCCGAGATCGCCGGTACCGGTGAAGTCCCACGGGATCGAGGCGAGCTCGGAGGACATCTCGAAGCAGGTGTTGCCGATCTCGATGAGGCCCGGAAAGCACTCGTCGAGCTCGCCCCCCGTCAACGA
>JANQSB010000405.1 GCA_028284295.1 Myxococcota bacterium
GACTTCCGCTCCGCGCCCCCCGGCTCCCCCCGCTCCGCTCCGGTGCTCTCGGGTGGGCAGCCGCGGTGGGGCCGGGGGGCCCTCCGCGGAATGACTCGCCACGGCTGTCGTCGGCTGTCTGGGGTGGCGTTGCTTCACGGCGCGCCAGGGGCAGGGCGCTTCGGGAGGGGGGCTGCGTTCGACTTCCGCTCCGCGCCCCCCGGCTCCCCCCGCTCCGCTCCGGTGCTTTCGGGTGGGTCGCCGCGGTGGGGCCGGTTCCGCTCCGGTGCTCTGGGCCCGGACGGGGTCGGGTGGTCTCCCCCCACGGGTAGGTGGCTGGGGGCCGTCGCGTTGGCTTCGGGACCATGCTACCCATAGCGGCCCTCGGGCGTCCCCCCGTGCTCACAGGCGCGCGGTCCGGTTCGCCCATTTCCCTCAGTCCGGAATCTTCCGATCGGACCCGCCGGTCGGCTCGACGTCCGGGCTCGGGCACCTCGCGTGTCCGTCCACGAGGAGAAGCCGTGCGGGAATACGAAACGACCGTCATCGTCCAGCCCGAGATCTCGAGCGAGGGCACCGAGTCCATCCTGCAGAAGATGGACGGCGTGCTCGACCAGTCGGGCGCCACGCGCCTCATGTGCGCGGATCTCGGCAAGCGCAAGCTCGCCTACGAGATCGCGAAGTTCCAGAAGGGCCACTACTACGTGCTGTCGTACCTCGACGACGGCAAGGTGGTCGGCGACCTCGAGCGCTCGCTGCGGATCGAGGAGTCGGTGCTGCGCTTCATGACCGTCAAGGTCGAGGACGAGGTGTCGGACATCGAGGCGCGCCGCGAGGAGGCGCGCATCGCCGAGGTCGAGCAGCAGAAGCGCGCTGCCGAGAAGGCCGCCCGCGAGGCCGAGGAGGCTGCGGCCCGCGAGGAGGTGGAGCGCCAGGCCGCCGAAGAGGCGCGGGTGCAGGCCGAGGCGCAGGCCGCCGGAGACGCGGCTGCGAGCGAGGCCGCCGAGGCGCCCTCGGGGGCCGAAGCGCCTGCGGCCAGTGAAGCGCCTGCGGCCAGTGAAGCGTCTGCGGCCAGTGAAGCGCCCGCGGAAGCGTCTGCGGCCGATGGCGCCGAGGGCGCGCCCGCTGCCGAAGAGACTGCCGCGGCACCGTCCGAGTCGGACGAGGAGAAGAAGTCATGAGCGAAGAGCAGCCCACCCCGAGTGCACCCCCCGCCGGCCGCCCGGCGCCCCGAGCTCGAGACGACGACCGCCCGTCTCGCCCTCGCGACGATGACCGCCCGTCCCGCGGGCGCGACGACGACCGCCGCAGCAACTGGAGCGTGAAGGCCCGCCTCCGGGCCCGGGCACGCAAGAAGGCCCGCAAGGCCAAGAAGCGGATGTTCCAGCGCCGCAAGGTCTGTCGCTTCTGCGCGGACAAGAAGCTCGTCTGCGACTACAAGGAGCCCAAGACCCTGCGCCTGTTCATCACGGAGACGGGCAAGGTCACGCCCCGGCGGATCTCGGGCACCTGCGCGAAGCACCAGCGCAAGCTGGCGGTGCAGATCAAGCGGGCCCGGCAGATCGCCCTGCTGCCGTATGCCCCCAAGCACTTCTAGGCTCGGAGGAGAACCCGTGGCCCAAGTCAAGCTGATCCTCCGCGAGGACGTCGAGAAGCTCGGCGACGCCGGCGACGTCGTGAGCGTCAAGCCGGGCTACGCCCGCAACTTCCTGCTCCCGAAGGGAAAGGCCAGTCTCGCCACCGAGGCGCGCATCAACGAGCTCGAGCACCATCGGCGCATCATCGCCGAGGAGCAGGCGAAGCTGCTGAAGGACCTCGAGGGGGCGCGGACCCGGATCGAGTCCCAGCACCTCGAGATCGCCATGCAGGCCGGCACCGAGGGCAAGCTCTTCGGCTCCGTGACGATGCAACAGGTCGCCGAGCTGCTGGCCGAGCGCGGCATCGAGCTGGACCGTCGCAAGCTGAGCGTTGCCGAGCCCATCAAGACGGTGGGTGAGCACAGCGTGAACGTGCGGCTGCATCGCGAGATGTCTGCCAGCCTGAAGCTGACCGTCGTCTCGAGTGGCGCGCCGCCGCCGGCCGTCGACGACACGGCGGACGAGGATGCGTCCCTGGGTACTCCGGCTGCCGACTCGGCAGACGAGACCGGAAGCGCCGACAGCTCCGACGACGAATAGCGATCATCGATTGCCCGCGCGGGTGACCCCGCAACGGCTTTATGATTTCGGTCGGAGCGCGCTTCGCGACTTCCGTCGCGAGCGTTCGTTGTATACTCGGCCTTCGCGCGACGACCCGAAGCTGCGCGCGTTGGGGGTGAGGGATTGGATTCGTACGGCGGATGGCAAGACGGTGGCCGTGTCCCGCCCCCCGAACGATCCAGTCGCGCAGGCTCCACCCCCAACTCCTCGTCCGGGCACGGTCGCGACCGGGTCCCGCCGCACGATCAGCAGGCCGAGAAGGCGGTCCTCTCCGCCATCATGCTCGACAACGAGGCGATCCACGAGATCGCCGGCGAGCTGCGTCCGGACGACTTCTACGTCCCGGCGCATCGACGCCTGTTCGCCGCGATGGTCTCGCTGAAGGACGCGAACCAGCCCGTCGACATCACCACGCTCTCCGACTTCCTGAAGAGCCGCGAGCTCCTCGACTCCATCGGAGGCCCGGTCGTGCTGGCGGAGATCGCGGACTACGAGGCCACGGCGGCGAACATTGCCCACTACTCGCGGATCGTGCGCGACAAGGCGATCAAGCGCTCGGTGATCCACACCGCCACCGAGATCGTCAATCTCGCCTATGACCAGACCGAGCCCTCGGGCCAGCTGCTCGATTCGGCGGAGTCGCGCATCTTCGCGCTCAGTCAGGAGAAGGCGTCCTCGACCCTCAGTCCGCTGTCGGTCGAGATGCACAAGGCGGTCGACCACATCGACGTCCTGATGAGCCGCAGCGGCGAGCTCACGGGGGTCCCGACTGGCTTCACGGCCTTCGACCGCGATACCGGCGGGCTCCAGCCGGGCGATCTCTTCATCCTGGCGGCCCGACCCTCGATGGGAAAGACGGCCCTGGCGCTCAACATCGCGCGCAACGCGGCCGTGGACTACGGAAAGAAGGTCGCGGTCTTCTCCCTCGAGATGACGACCCGTTCGCTGGTGCTGCGCATGCTCTCGTCCGAGGCCGAGGTGGACTTCTCGGCCTTCCGCTCCGGCCTGATCGCGCTCGAATCCCACGCCCGACTGGTATCGGCCGCGGGCAGCCTCGCCAACTCCCAGATCTTCATCGACGACACCGGCGCCGCCACCGTGCTCGAGATGCGAGCCAAGAGCCGCCGGCTCCACGCGCAGCACGGTCTCGACATGGTGATCGTCGACTACCTCCAGCTCGCACACGGCGACCACAACACGCAGAGTCGCGAGCAGGAGATCTCGGAGATCAGTCGCGGCCTCAAGGGGCTGGCGAAGGAGCTGGACATCCCGGTCATCGCCCTGTCCCAGCTCAATCGCGGTCCGGAGACGCGCAAGGAGGACAAGCGGCCGATGCTCGCGGACCTGCGCGAGTCTGGAGCCATCGAGCAGGACGCCGACCTGATCGGCTTCATCTATCGCGACGTGGTCTACAACCGCGAGACCGAGTACGAGGACCTGGCGGAGCTGATCATCGCGAAGCAGCGCAACGGCCCGACGGGGACGGTGAAGCTGAAGTTCGAGGGCCGCTTCGCGCGCTTCTCGGACTGGCCCATCAGCGAGGATCCCTACGGCGGCGCCCCGGGTGGCGGCTTCGTCCCGCCCGCCGCGCCCGGTGGCGACGGCTTCGGTGGCGCCGCCGCGGACGATCCCTTCTAGGCGCCCCGGCGCTTGGCAGCTCGATCGACAGCCCTGCGCAAGGCGCGCCCGCTGCGCCCGGGTGACACGGTCGGGCTCGCGACGCCCGCGAGCCCGATCGAGGAGGACCAGCTCGAGGCCGGCGAGCAGCTGATCCGGGCGCTGGGCTTCGAGCCCCGCCGCGGACCGGGCGTACTCGAGCGCGCAGGCTACCTGGCGGGCGACGACGCCCAGCGTGCCGCGGAGCTGCAGGCGCTGGTCGGCGACCCCGACGTGGCGGGCATCCTGTGTGCGCGCGGTGGCTACGGGTGCCAGCGTCTGATCGCGCACCTGGATGCGGCGGCCTTCCGCAAGGCCGCCAAGCCGCTCGTGGGCTACAGCGACGTCACCACCCTGCTGCTGTGGCTGCGCCGCTCCGCCGGGCTGATGAGCGTCCACGGTCCGATGCTCGAGACCGGGGATGCCGCGCCCGGCGACGGGCATCGCGAGCTGGCGCGCATGCTGACGGCCGTCGGGGAGCTGCCGCGCTGGTCGGGGTCGCCCCTGACCCCGGGCTGGAGCGAGGGACGCCTGGTGGGGGGCTCCCTCAGCCTGGTCGTCGCCAGCCTGGGCACGCCCTGGGAGGTGGACACCCGGGACGCGATCCTGCTGCTCGAGGAGGTCGGCGACCCCCCGTATCGCATCGATCGCATGCTGGTCCAGCTGCGCGCCGCCGGGAAGCTCGAGGCGGCTGCGGGGATCGGTGTCGGCAGCCTGCACGACTCCCCGGCACCGCCGGGTGGAGCCTCCGCGGACGAGGTGGTCCGCGAGCTGCTGGCCCCGCTGGGCGTCCCGACGCTGGTCGGCCTGCCCTTCGGGCACGGCCCGGACAACCGTCCCTGGCCCCACGGCGGGCGGGCGGCGCTGGACGCCGGGCGCGGCGAGCTCGAGCTGCTCGAGTTTCCCGTGGCCAGGAGATAGCGGTACTCTTGGAGTCCCCCCTGCATCCCAAGCCGCGGTCCGGCATGCCGGAAGCGGCGGCGACTCCAGCGGGAGAGGCGTCCAGAAGATGAAGTGGGCGGTGGTTCGGCGAAAGCTGGCTCGGGTGGATCGCGCTCTCGACAAGGCCATCGAGGGGGCCCAGCTGCCGGGGGCGGTGGTGCTCGCCCGCATGCCGAAGCTCGACCCGGCCAATGGCGCCCTCGAGCTGATGGAGTTCGAGACCGTCCGCGGCCTGGCGGTCGTGCAGCCCGAGCGCATCCCGATGGCGCGGGACACCATCTTCGACCTGGCGTCGCTCACCAAGCCCCTGGCGACGACGACCGCGGTGATGCTGCTGGTCGCGGAGGGCCGGCTCGAGCTCGACGCGCCCGTCGCGAAGGTGCTGCCCGAGTTCGCGGAGCGCGACAAGGAGGCCGTCACCCTGCGGCAGCTGCTGACCCACTCGTCCGGCCTGCGCCCATGGCGGGGATTCCACGAGGCGCTGCTCAAGAAGGAGCGGAAGACCGGCGAGCGGCTGATCGGGACCCCCGAAGGACGCAGCTGGATCCTCGACCGGGTGGTGCGCTCGGCCCTGGTCCACGAGCCGGGCGCGGCGGCGGTCTACGGCGACCTCGACTTCATCGTGCTCGGCGCGGTGGTCGAGGCGGTCAGCGGCCAGGCACTCGATCGTTTCTGCGACGACCGGATCTTCGGGCCCCTCGAGCTGAACGACACGCGCTTCCACCCCCAGCTGCGCGTGGACGGTGCCGAGCAGGTCGAGGCCGGCAGCGCGCCGGCGCTCCCGCCGGAGCGCCTGCGTCGCACCGCGGCCACCGAGGACTGCCCCTGGCGGGACCGCATCATCTGGGGAGAGGTCCACGATCCCAATGCGGCGGCGATGGGCGGTGTGGCGGGTCACGCGGGCCTCTTCTCGACCGCCGACGACGTGATGCGCTTCGCCCAGATCTGGCTCGACGTGTGGCACGGTCGCAGCGACGCCCTGCCGCAGGAGCTCGTGCGCGAGTTCTCCCGCCGTCAGGACGGTCCCGAGGACTCCGTCTGGGCGCTCGGCTGGGACCGTCCGACCCCGGGACAGTCGTCTTCCGGCGTGCACTTCTCCGAGGACTCGATCGGTCACCTGGGCTTCACGGGCACCTCGGTGTGGATCGACCTCGAGAAGGAGGCGATCGTGGTCATGCTGACCAACCGGGTCCACCTGATCGCGAAGAAGAGCCGCTTCGGGCTTCGCCCGATCGTGCACGACGCGATCCTGGACGCCTTCGCCTCCGGATGAGCGCCGGGTCCGGGCGGCACGTCCACTTCATCGCCATCGGGGGCACCGGGATGGGCTCCCTGGCCGGGCTCCTGAAGGCCCGGGGCTGGACGGTCACCGGCTCGGACACCGGCCTCTACCCGCCGATGAGCACGGCCCTCGAAGGCTGGGGGATCCCGGTCTGCGAGGGCTTCTCGCCCGAGAACTTCCAGCTCGGCGGAAGCGCGGCTCCGGACCTGTTCGTCATCGGCAACGCGGTTCGCCCCGACAATCCGGAGGCGCGGGCCGCCATGGAGAGCGGCGTTCCGTACCGGTCCTTCTCGGACGCGCTCTACGAGCTGGCGATGGCCGACAAGCACCCGGTCGTCGTCACGGGGACGCACGGCAAGACGACCACGACCAACCTCACGGCACACCTTCTCCACGCGACCGGCCGGGACCCGTCCCTGCTGGTGGGCGGCATCAGTCTCGACTTCGAGGGCAGCTTCCGGGAAGGGAAGGGCGACCACTTCGTCGTGGAGGGAGACGAGTACGACACGGCCTTCTTCGACAAGACGCCGAAGTTCCTCCACTACCACCCGAAGACCCTGATCCTGACCTCGGTCGAGTTCGACCACGCCGACATCTACCGCGACCTCGACCACGTGAAGTCCGCGTTCCGCGAGCTGGTGGCGACGGTGCCGGTCGACGGCACCATCGTCGCGGCCTGGGGACACGACGACGTGCGTGACGTCGTCTACGGCGCGCCCTGTCGCATCCTGCGCTACGCGCTCGAGCCTTGTGAGGGGACCTCGTGGCGTGCCTCGGCGGTGGAGGCCGACGCTGACGGCACGCGCTTCGAGCTCCACGTCGAGGGCGCCGAGCCGTTGTCGGTCCGGACCCCCTTCCACGGCGACTTCAACGTGGAGAACACGCTGGCGGCGTTGGCGGCGGTCAGCTCGCTGGGCGTGCCGCTCGAGCAGGCGATCGCTGCCCTTCCCGCCGCCCGCGGCGTGAAGCGAAGACAGGAGGTGCGCGGCGAGGAGTCCGGTGTGCTCGTCGTGGACGACTTCGCGCACCACCCGACGGCGGTCCGTGGAAGCATCGGTGCCCTGCGGGCGCGCCATCCCGAGAGGCGGCTCGTGGCCATCTTCGAGCCGCGAACGAACACCAGCCGCCGACGCGTCTTCCAGGACGACTACGCGCGGGCCTTCGACGGCGCGGACCGGGTTCTCGTCCAGGAGGTCTCCGAAGAGCCGATCTACAGCGCGACGGGAGAGGTCAGCGAGCTCTTCTCGGCCGGCGAGCTGTGCGAGGCGCTGGGCGCCCGCGGCGTGGCGGCCGATGCCCTGCCCGACGTCGACGCCATCGTGGGCGCGGCGCTCGCGGAGGCGCGGCCCGGGGATCTGCTGCTGGTGATGAGCAACGGCGGCTTCGGGGGAATCTGGGAGAAGCTGCTCGAGGGGCTGCGGAGCCGCTGAGCCCGGAGGCGGTCAGCCCGCGCGCCGCTCGTCGGAAGCCTGCCAGAAGCGCGCGAAGGCGAGGGGGTCGAGGGGCATCGTCCAGACCTCGCTGAAGCGCCCGTCCTCGATGTGCGCCAGCAGCCCCTGGCGGGTGTCGACGCTGCGGTCGCCCCGGCGCGCGATCACCCGCGACACGATCAGGACCCGGTCGTCGCTGGCCAGGATGTCCTCGATGTGGGCCTCGTAGCTCTCGCCGGCCTCGCCCACCGCTGCGAGGTAGTCGAGCACCGCATCCCGGCCGACGTGGTCGCCGCTCCAGGGGTTGTCGGCGGTCACGTGCCAGACGATGTCCGGTCGCCAGAGTGTCTCGAGGGTCTCGATGTCCGCCTCGGCCACCGCCAGCCACGCGCGTTCGGCGAGCTCTGCGTTGGGGTGCGCCATGGAGCCATTATACCCGCGGGCCCTCCGCGCCAGTGCGAAATCGGGTCTCGTGCGAAATCGCCCCGCCGACCGCTGGCCTATTCTGACCTCATGGGGCCGTCCGAGTCGCCGCAGAGCGCGTATCGGGAGCACGTCAGCTCGGTCTGTACCGTCGTCGAGGAGGCCCTCCAGGTCTCCGCCGACGCGGGCCACGCCTTCGACGGGGTCGTATTCCACTCCGGGACCGCTGCGAGCTACCACGCCGACGACCTCGGCGTCCCGTTCCGCTCCACGCCGCACTTCGCCCGCCTGACGCCGCTGGGCGGGCCCGGACACCTGGTCCTCTGCCGTCCGGGTCGCAAGCCGCTGATCGCCTGGGTGAATCCCACCGACCACTGGGAGGAGGGGCCCGAGCCTCTGGACGGGGCGTATGCCGAGTCGATCGACGTCCGCGAGGCGCCGGACCCGCTGGCTGCGGGGATCCTGCTCGGCGACCTGTCCCGCTGTGCCTATGTGGGGAACGACCCCGACCTGGCCCAGCGACTCGGAATGCCTGCGGCGGCCGTCGAGCCGCGGGTCCTGATGGCCGTCCTCGACTGGCATCGTGGCTTCAAGACCACGTGGGAGATCGATTGCATCCGCGAGGCGAATCGCATCGCGGCAGCGGGTCACCGCGCCGCGCGCGCGGGCTTCGAACGGCGGCTCTCCGAACGGCGGATCCATGCCGACTATCTGGAGGCCATCGGTGCGCTCGACGGCGAGACCCCGTACCCCAACATCATCGCCTGGGACGACCGCAGCGCGATCCTCCACTACCAGCGCAAGCGCACGAGCCGACCGGACCCCGGCCGGAGCTTCCTGATCGACGCCGGGGCCTCCTGTGGCGGCTATGCGAGCGACGTCACCCGCAGCTATGCGTCGCCGTCGGCACACCCGGTGTTCGTCGAAGCACTCGACCGGATGGAGGACCTGCAGCGGGATCTCGCGCAGTCGGTGGAGCCCGGCGGCAGCTTCGTCGCCCTGCACGCTCGTGCCGTGGCCGGCGTCACGGCCATCCTCTGCGACCTGGGTGTCCTGCGAGTCGGCCACTCCGAAGCGCTCGAGAGGAAGCTCGCGCTTCCCTTCCTGCCCCACGGTGTCGGGCACCACCTGGGTCTGCAGGTCCACGATGTCGGCGGACAGCAGGTCGATCGCGCCGGGCGGATGCGTCCGCCCCCGGACGAGCACCCGTACCTGCGCACGACCCGCGACCTCGCCCCCCGCCAGGTGGTGACCGTCGAGCCCGGGCTCTACTTCGTTCCGCAGCTGCTGGCGCCGCATCGAAGCGGCCCGGACCGGGGCTGCTTCGAGTGGTCGCTCGTCGACGACCTGCTTCCGTGCGGAGGCATCCGCATCGAGGACGACGTTCGGGTCACGGAATCGGGAAGCGAGAACCTCACCCGTCCCGTCGTTCCGGGACACCGGGAGTCGTTGGGAGGAGCCGCAGCTTGACGGGAGCCGCCGGGCTGCCCCTGGACGAGCTCGGCTGGATGGAGCTCCACCTCCGCTGTCTCTATCACCACGATGCGCGCGACCGGGTCCAGGGCGCGCGACAGCCGGGAGGGGGACCCGCTCCGCTCTTCCACGTCGGTCGGACAAGGCTCGGCAATCTCTGGCGCTTCGGTGTCGGACTCCCCGAGGACCGGGTCTCGGAGCTGTCCCGCCTGGCGGGTCGCGAGTGTCCTCTGCCGGAGGGGGCACCCGCTCCGGCGCCCGAGCGCCTCGAGGCGTTCCGAGCCGTGCTCGCGGCCGCGGCGTCTCGGCTGGTGCTGTGGCGTGGTCCCGCCTACCGGTTTCCGCAGCGGATCCTCGCCCCGGACGCCCCCGTCGTCGAGGTGACGGTCGACCGTGCGGAGCTGCTCGTGGACGGGTTCGACGACTGGCTGCCCGAGCTCTCGCAGCGACAGCCCTGTGTCGCGGCCCTCGAAGGCGGCCGCGCCGTGTCGTTGTGCTGTCCGTCGCGTCCTCTCGAGGTGCCGGGCAGCCCGCGCTGTCCCGCCTCCGAGGCCGGAGTGGAGACCCTGGCCTCGCATCGCGGCCGCGGCCTGGCGGCTGCGGCGGTCGCGGGCTGGGCGCGCGCGACCCGGGCCCGGGGCGGAGAGCCCATCTACTCGACGAGCTGGGCGAACCGGGCATCGCTGGCGGTCGCCCGCAAGCTCGAGCTGATCGCCTACGGGGAAGACGTCCACTTCTCGCAAGCCTCTCGCTCGCCCTGACCACGCGAAGCGCATAACGGAGTTCGGTGGACGTCGGATGGTGCCCCGCGGTACCCGTGCTTCCTCTCGCGCACCTTCTGGGAAAAGCTTTTCCGAATCGCTGAAAAGCATTTGCTCGACGGCGCTGGCTGAGCCCGTGTCAGATCCTTCGCGACCTGACGGTTCCCCGCGTAAGCGGCCGCACCTCCTTCGCTTTGGTGAAGACCTCCGGTTCTTGGCCCGGAACTTGCTCTCTCGGAGGGGTGGAGCAATTGCTTTCGAGGCGTTCCCGAGATCTCGGCAGGGCCGAGAGGCCCTTCGAGGCGGCAGAGGATCCGGACGTACTGCGGGGCAACGACCGTCGCCGCACCAGCGGATGATGGGGAGCGTCGAAGAAGTAGAGCAAGTCGAGAAAGGTGGAGGCACGGGCTGCGGGGCCCTGCCTCCTACACGGGCCGTCGGCGGGCGCCGACGGCCCGTTTCATTTCTCGCGGCGGCGAGCCTGGGGCGAGTCTAGGATGGGGCCGTGGACTCGGAGCGGGTGGCTTCGGAGACGCGGGAATGGATCGAGCGGGTCGTCGTCGGCCTCGACCTGTGCCCCTTCGCGACCGAGCCGCTTCGCGCGGGTCGTCTGCGCGTTCGAGTGAGCGACGCCCGCGACCCCGAGGGCGTTGCCGACGCCCTGGTCTCCGAGCTCCGGCACCTGGACCGCGAGCCGGTGGAGCGGCTGGAGACGAGCCTGCTGGTGCTGCCGCTGGCCTTCCCGGACTTCGACGAGTTCAACCGTTTCCTCGCCGTGTGCGAGGACCTGCTGGCACGGCTGGGTCTGCTCGGCGCGATCCAGATCGCGAGCTTCCACCCGGACTACCGCTTCGAGGGCGTCCCGGACGAGGATGTCGCCAACGCCACCAACCGGTCCCCCTACCCGATGCTGCACCTGCTGCGCGAGGCCAGCGTCGAGCGCGCGGTCCGCGGGCATCCCGACCCGGAGGGGATCCCCGGACGCAACGCGCAGCGGCTCCGCTCGCTCGGATGGGAGGGACTGCGCCGCCACCTCGGGGGCGAGCGCTAGCCGAGCAGGCCGGCAGGGCGCGCTTCGCGCGAGCCCATCGTCTCGTGCGGGCCCCTCAGACCTCCAGCCCGACGGCCCGCATCAGCTCCAGGGCGTTCGATCGGGCCACTACGCCCGGCCACAGCCGGTAGTCGAAGTGCATGCGTCCGTCCTCCAGCTGATCCTGGAAGTGGACGTTGCGCACCCGCGGCGCGAGCTCGTCGGCGAGCTTCGCGAGGGCGAGGTCGTGGGTCGTGATGAGGCCGATGGCAGCTCGTTCGAGCAGGCCGCGCAGCACGGCTTCGGCGCCGATCCGACGGTCGTGGGAGTTCGTGCCGTGCAGCACCTCGTCCAGGAGGAAGAGGACCGGGAGCGTTCCTTCACAGAGATCCATGACCTGACGGATGCGCTTGATCTCGGCGTAGAAGTGCGAGGTGCCGTCCTGCAGCGAGTCGAGCACGTGGATCGAGGCTCCGATCGACAGCGGGGAGAGGCGCAGAGACCCCGCGCGAACCGGCGCGCCCGCCAGGGCCATCACGACGTTGATGCCCACGGTTCGCAGCAGGGTGCTCTTGCCCGACATGTTGGAGCCGCTGACCATCAGGGCCTGCTCTTCGTCGTCGAGGCGGACGTCGTTGCGGATACAGCTCTCGGCGGCGAGCAGCGGATGACCGAGACTCTGCCCGTCGAAGAGAGCACCCCCGACCTCGATCTCCGGGAAGGGGTCTTCCGGGTGCTCGTACGCGTAGCTCGCGAGAGCGGCGAGGGCCTCGATCTCCGCGGCAGCCTCGATCCAGCGGCCGAGGACCGGCCCGTGGTGCGCGCGCCAGTTCTCCACCGCGAGCCCGAGGTGCGTGCTCCAGAGCAGCACCGCGCCGATGGGTGCGAAGAACTGGTTCTGGCGCGCGTCGAGCAGGTCGACGGTGCGCCGAAGCTGGGCGATGCGGCGCGACGGTGGCAGCCCCTCGCTCTCGAGCGCATGCCGCAGGGCGGCGAGGCGGGGCGCCGAGACCGGCTCGCGTTCGAGGCGCTCGAGCAGCTCGGCCAGCAGGGCCAGATCCCGGGTGGCCCCGGCGGCGGAGCGGATGCCTTCGCGGACCCGCGCCCGCAGCCCGTAGGCGACGGCCGACTGGAGCCCCAGGGTGAAGAGCAGCGGGACGATCCCGGCACCGGTGAAGATCGCGGCGGCCCCGGCACAGAGCGAGAGCCCGGTCGCACCGAGCGCGACGGCGCGGGGAGCGGTCGAGATGGGCGGTCCGGCGGTCGAGCCCCACTCGATCAGGGCGGCCGGGTCGAGCTGCGAACGCAGGTCGTCTCCGAGCAGGCTGAGCTCCTCGCGCAGGTCGAGTCGATCGCGCAGCTCTTCGACGGCCGCCTGCCGCGCGCGGATCTCGTCCGGGGCTGCCGGGGCGAGGAGCCAGCCGGCGAGCATCTCCTCGCCGGCGGGAGTTCGCGCCGTGCACAGCAGCTCGAAGAGGGAGCCGGGACCGAAGAGGTCGAGGTCGTCCGCGTAGGGGTGCGGTGTCCCGTTGCGAGGGCGCTGGCTGCCGGTCCCGGCCCACCGGTCCTCCAGTCGAGCGAGCCCGCGCTCGTAGAAGGCCGCCGCGCGTTCGGCGCGGCGGCGGGCGCGGATCACGCGGTCGTGCGCCACCAGCAGCCCCGCGAAGAGCAGGGTCGTCGGCAGGAGCCAGACCCCGGAGATGTGATGGGTACCGAAGCTCGCGAAGCCCTGGGCGACACCCACCGCGAACACCGCCAGCCGCGCATTGGACAGACGGCGGTCGAGGCGTCGCCGGCGTTCTGCGTCGCCACTGCGCGCCTCCAAACGGGCGCGATACTCGCCGTTCGCGGGGCCGGGGCTCACGGATAGTCCAGGAGTCGCGCTCCGTGCCCCGCCTCGTGTGCGCGGCCGATCGCGGCGGCCACGAAGCTGCGGGCGCTCTCGACGGCGTCCGTCAGGGGCTTGCCCTGGGCGAGCCCCGCCGCGATTGCCGACGAGAGCGCACAGCCCGTTCCGTGCACGGGCCCCGCCTCGATCCGTTCGCCCGACAGCCAGGTGAAGACCGGCTCGCCATCGGCTCGACGGGTCGCGAGCAGGTCCTCGAGAGGACCGTCGCGGTGGCCGCCCTTCACGAGCACCGCTTCGGCTCCCAGCTCCGCGAGGAACACGCGGGCCGCCTGCTCGATTCCCCGACGGCTCGAACAATCGCAGCCGGTGAGGGCCTCGGCCTCGGGCAGGTTGGGAGTGACCAGTCGGCAGCGTCCGACCAGCTGCTTCAGGGATCCCCACGCGCGTCTTTCGAGCAGGCTCGCACCACTGCTCGAGAAGAGGATCGGATCGAGGACGACCGGGATCTGCTCGCCCAGGTCCGCCAGTCCCAGCAGCACGCTGCGCAGGACGTCGTCCGAGCCCAGGGCGCCGATCTTCACGGCGTCGGGCTGCAGGTCGCCGAGCAGCGCGCGCAGCTGATCGAGAACCACCGAGGGGAAGACGGGCAGCACGCTGTGCACGCGGGTGGTGTCCTGGATCGTCAGGGCCGTGACGACCGCAGCCCCGTGGACGCCGAGCCGTCGCAGTACCTGCAGGTCGGCCTGCAGTCCGGCGCCACCGGTCGGATCGGAGGCCGCGATGGAGAGCACGATGCGCATGGCGCTGCATGGTAAGATCCGCCCCCATGAGGCGCATCCCGCTCGAGGTCGCGGTGTCGCGTGCGCCCGGTCCGGAAGTCGCGCCCCTGGTCCCGGTCGCCGTGGCAGCCTTCGCGCTGCTGCTGGGCGCCTTGCTGGCCGCCGGAAGCGCCGTCGCATCCGCCGGGGAGAAGCCGACCGTCATCATGATCTCCCTCGACGGGACGCGTCCAGCCGACCTCGTCGCAGAGCGGCTGCCCTTCCTGTCGGAGTTCGCGGACCGTGGCGCGCGCGCCGACGCGCTGCTGCCTTCGCTGCCGAGCAACACCTTCCCGAACCACGTGACCCTGGCGACCGGTGTCGCTCCCTGGCGGCACGGCATCGTCGACAACCGCTTCGTCGACCCGGAGCGCGGGAGCTTCGACAAGACCGGGATCCCCGGCTGGATCCAGGTGGAGCCCCTGTGGTCGATCCTGGAGCGGCAGGGGGTCGTCACCGCCGCCTTCCACTGGGTGGGATCCGAGGGACCCTGGCCGGGTGGCGCGGGCCCCCGCTACTGGAAGCCGTTCTCGTCCCGCACGCCCGAAGCCGAGAAGGTCGACCAGATCCTCGCATGGCTCGATCTCCCCGAAGAGGAGCGCCCGCGTCTGGTGACCAGCTGGTTCCACGGGGCCGATCACGCGGGACACCACCACGGGCCCGACTCGCCGGAAGCCGCCGCGGCGCTGCGGAGCCAGGACCGGCAGCTCGCGCGGCTGGCCCGCGGGCTCGAGTCGCGCGCGCTGTGGAGCTCGACGACCCTGCTGGTCGTGTCGGATCACGGCATGATGGTGCCCGAGCGGAAGATCGACCTGGATGCCGCGCTGGAGGCAGCCGGCGTCCGCGCCCGGGTGAGCGGGACCGGGGGCTTCGTGGGAATCCAGGACGACGGCGAAGCTGCGGACCGCGCGGTGGAAGTGGCACGTGCCGCGGGTCTCCGCGCATGGCGGCGCGAGCGCGCGCCCGCGGAGATCCCGGTAGGCAACGCGCGCTTCGCGCCCGTGGTGGCGGTGGCACCCCGGCGCGCGGCCGTCGTCTACCGGGGTCTGCAGCTGAAGGGCTTCCACGGCCATCCCCCCGACACGCCGGAGATGGCGGCACTCCTGGTGGCGGGCGGGCGCGCCGTGCGACCGGGGACCCGGCTCGGGACGATCCGCAACGTCGACGTCGCGCCGACGGTGCTGGCGCTCCTGGGCCACGACGTGCCCGAGTGGATGGACGGCAGGGCGATCCCGGGGCTCGTCGACGGACTGGCGCAGCGTGGGGGGGCGGTCCGATGAAGACCGCCTTCGCCTGGGGCGTCGCGATCCTGCTCCTGGTCTCGGGAGCGGTAGCGGCCGAGGAGCCGAAGAAGTCCGGGGGCCGGGGCGGAGGGAAGGACGCGACCAGGAGCGACCCGGTCGGGCTGCAGGAGGCGCCGCGCTGGTATGCGGCCACCATGGCGGCCGACGAGCACGGGGGTTTCCTGGTCGTCCACTTCTGGTCGCGCGGCTCCCTGCTGCGCTCCGAGGCGGTCATCGGGGGCCGCAAGATCGTCACCATCGTGAATCGCGAGCGCTACATCGTCGTCGACGCGGTGCTGGGCAAGGGAGTCTCGATCGCGCGGAGTCCGGAGGCGCGCGCCCTGGCCGTCCGGCAGCAACGCCCGTTCGGCAACGAGCTGGATGCCCTGCTCGAGGAGGGGGGCGAGCGGATCCGAAGCGAGCAGGTCGGCGATCAGACGGTGGACGTGTATCGGTTGACCGACTACCGGGGCCGCCGGACCCTGTGGGTCTCCCAGAGCGAGCCGCCCCTGCCCCTGCGCATGGAGACCTTCGACCGGGAGACCTCCACCACCGGCCGCGTCGACTACGCGGGCTGGCGGCAGAACCCGGTGATCCCACCGGGCTTCTTCGATCCGAACCCCGACTGGAAGCTCGAGGAGATCAGCTACAAGCAGTACCGGGAGCGAATCGTGCTCGGTCCCGTCGGGCCCGCACCGGTCCTCTACCGGAACCTGCTCCACGGCGAGAGCACGGACTGATCTCCGGCGCGCCCCGAGTCAGCTCTGGATCCAGGTGATGTTCGCGTCGGCTACCGGGGAGGCCTTGGTGGCGAGCACCGCGAGCTTGCGGGTCACCACCCCGGCGATGTCGCGGAAGGCGCCCGCCGTCGGGGAGTCCGGCGCGTGGACGAGGATGGGCCGGCCCTTGTCGCCGCCCTCGACGACGCGTGGGTCGATGGGCACCTCGCCCAGGAAATCGACTCCCAGCTCCTCGGCGATCCGCTTGCCGCCTCCCTCGCCGAAGATGTAGTACTTCTTGTCCGGCAGCTCCGGCGGTGTGAAGTAGGACATGTTCTCGACCACGCCGAGCACCGGGACCTCGACCTTCTCGAACATCCGCAGCCCCTTGCGGGCGTCGACCACCGAGAGGTCGTTGGACGTGGTCACGATGACCGCACCCGAGAGCGGCGCCATCTGGGTCAGGGTGAGGGCGGCGTCCCCGGTTCCCGGTGGGAGGTCGAGGACCAGGTAATCGAGCTCACCCCACTCGACGTCCGTCAGGAACTGCTTGACGAGGCCGTGCACCATCGGACCGCGCCAGATGACCGGCGACTCGTCGGTCAGGAAGAAGCCCATGGACATCAGCTGCAGTCCGTAGGCCTCGAGCGGGAAGATGCGGCGGTTCTGTGCCACCGGCCGGTCGTAGACCCCCGTGAGCAGCGGCAGGGAGGGGCCGTAGACGTCCGCGTCGAGCACGCCCACCGTGGCGCCGTTCGCGCGCAACGCCAGCGCGAGGTTGATGGCGGTGGTGCTCTTCCCGACTCCGCCCTTGCCCGACGCGACCGCGATGGTGTTCCGGACCCCGGGCAGGACGGATTCGTCGCTCTGGGGGACGCTGGAGCGGGTCTGGGCCGTCATGGTCACCGCCACCTCGCCGACACCGTCGAGGGCCTGGACGCGTTCGCGGGCCGCTCGCTCGAATTCGGCCTTGACGGGGCAGGCAGGGGTGGTCAGCTCGATGTCGAAGGCGACGCGGTCGCCCTCGATCTGGACGTTCTTCACGAAGCCCAGATCGACGATGCTCTTGTTGAAGTCGGGGTCGACGATCGGCCGGAGGGCGTCGACGACCTGCTCTTCGGTGACGGCTCCCGGCATGCTGGGTCGGTCCTCCGTTCGCTGGGCTGGGCCTTCGGGTCGGGGCGGATCTCGGGCTGATCCGCACCAAGCGGGCTACGACTGTAGCGCAGGGGGACGGAGTACCGGATGAGCGATGGAGTCGCGCGGCCGACATCCGATCTCGATCGGGCGTTGGAGCGCTTCCAGCAGACGGACCTCGAGTGGGGTGGCGGTCTCGCGAACCACGGTCCCATGGCCGCCGAAGCGCTCTGCGCGCTCGGTCACCCGGCGTTGATCGAGGGCCTGGTCGACGTCTACGCGCCGCGGGTTCCGCCGCGACGGAGCGGAGAGAGGATTCCCGAGGACCAGCGCGAGGCCGCGCTGGGTGACGCCTCGCGACTGCCCGACTGGGTGGCGACCTTCGAGGAGGAGCTGGTGCGCACGAGTTGGCGCAGTCTGCTCGAGGCGACGCTGCCCCGTCTGCTGCCCGGTTCCTTCGCGGGCGCCTGCCACGGATTGCTGCGGGTCGCACACGCGGTCCGGTCCGTCGAGGCCGAAGACACGCCGGTGCGACGTCGGGAGCTCGCCCTCGGACTGGCGTACTGGGCGGGGCGCTACCAGGAGCTTCCCGGCGTGCCGGGGGCTGCGCGGCGAGAGGGGCAGGGGGTGCGGGAGTCCTTCGATGCTCTCGCGCCGCTTCCGCCGCCCCAGCCTCCGTCGGGCCTCTTCTTCGAAGCCGTGCGGGTGCTCGACGACCATGCGGACTTCGCCCGGGTGGTGGAGGGATTCGATGCCGCGGGCGGGACGGCACTCGAGATCGCCGGCGCCTGCGCGCGCGAGGGCGCCCGGCTCTACCTCGCGAACCCGGG
>JANQSB010000411.1 GCA_028284295.1 Myxococcota bacterium
GGAAGCCCTGGACGACCCGGGCCCAGAAGCGACTGCGCGACTGGAACCGCCTGCCGGCACGGCGCCCGGCGCTCTCCCCGGCGTTCCACGACGAGCTGCGGACGCACTTCGAGTCGGACGTCGCGCTCCTGGGCAAGCTCCTGAGGCGGGATCTGTCACACTGGTGCGCACCGCGCTGAGCGCGACGACCGGGAGACCGCGATGGCGAGCACGAGCGACAGCAAGCCGGAACGCAAGCGCCTCACCTGGCGAAAGTGGATCAAGCGACGCGGCAAGGAGCTGATCCGCCGGGTGAACGCCCGGCTCGTCGAGAGCTCCCAGGTACCCGACGTGGCCTGGCTGGACCCGAAGCTCTTCCCGTGGATTCCGCGCCTGGAGGCCGCGGCGCCCGTGATCCAGAGCGAGCTCGACGACATCCTCGAGCATCGGGACGCGCTGCCCCGGCTGCACGACCTGCAGCAGGACCAGTACCGGATCAGCGCCGACGGGCGCTGGAAGAGCTTCATGCTGACGGGCTGGGGCTTCCGCTCGAAGACGGGCGAACGCCTCTGCCCCCGCACCCTCGACCTGGTGGAGTCGATCCCCGGGGTCCGCACGGCCTTCTTCTCGCTGCTCGAGCCCGGGGCCGAGATCCCGGAGCACACCGGGTTCGCGAAGGGACTGCTGCGCTGCCACCTGGCCCTGCGCGTGCCCCGGGAGCAGGACCGCTGCGTGCTCTGGCTCGACGGCAAGACCCACACCTGGGAGCGCGACCGGGCAGTCGTCTTCGACGACACCTTCCTGCACGCGGTCCGGAACGACACGGACGAGGATCGCATCGTGCTGCTCCTCCACTTCGACCGGCCCATGAGCGCCACCGGGCGGTGGCTGCACCGCGCTTCACTGGAGGTGCTGCGCTTCACCCCCTTCGTGCGAGACGCCCGGCGCAACCACGCGCGCTGGGAAGCCGACTGGGAGAAGCGCGAGGCAGCGCGGGCCGCCTGACCCGATCATCCGGGCGAAGCAGCGGCGGCAGGACGGGTGGGTCCGGTCGATGCGCGGGCCGTGGCCAGATCGGCGATGGCGGCATCGATCGCCCGTGCGAGCGCAGCGCCCATCGCGCGAACCAGGTCGTCGACGGCATCGGACCGCGCGGTACCGGCCATCTCGTAGCGCTTCGCGAGCAGGACCTCTCGTTGGGCCGTGCGGAGCCACGCGACGTCGAGGTGGACCTGGACCCTCGGCTCGCTCCCCACGACGTGTTCCAGACGATCGATGCGGCTCACCAGGGTCCAGTCGGCCTCGACACCCAGATCGGCCAGCACGACCCGGTCGGCCACTCCCGCATCGATCAGGCGATCGCGCAGCGCGACCTGCACCAGGGGGGCCGGGGCGTCCGTCCAGAACGAGTAGCCGTACTGGTGGAGCTCGGGCGCGTCGTCTCCCAGCCGATAGAGAAGGGCGCGCTCGGAGAGCAACACGTCACTTCGGGGGCGCTCGATCGCGAGCACACCCGGCAGCAGGACCCGCGCTTCGGGGCTCGTCAGCGGGGGAAGCACAAGTCGGAAGTG
>JANQSB010000415.1 GCA_028284295.1 Myxococcota bacterium
CAGTCCGTGGAGCCGGGCGGGGGCTCCGGGACGACCGGGACCGGAACCGCCGGAACCGAATAGACGAACGCGGTCCGGCCCGCCGCTTCCACCCGGAACAGCTCCTCGTAGCGCGCACGGGCCGCCTGGAGCGCCGGGCGCTGCGCGAGCTGGACGTCGTCGACGATCAGGAACCGGGCTCCCTGTTGCGCGAGCTCGCCGCCTTGCGCGACGCGACGGAGGTCGATGAAGGCCTGGCCCGCATACCAGGCGGCGCGATGCTTCTCCGCGGCGACCGGACCGCTGTGCTCCGGCCGGCTCGCGAGCCATTCGGCCGCCTGCCGCACCGCCAGGCGCTCCTCGCGGTGCGGGGACCAGGTCTTGGCGAGCGAAACCACCACGACGATCGACAGCGCCAGCACGGTCGCCGAACGGGCTCCCCGGACGTCCCGCCGCGGCTGCACGGCGCGGAGAAGCAGCTGCCCGAGCACCGGAAGCCCGAGCGCTGCATAGCCGAGCAGCGGCAGCAGGGGCACCAGCACGTGTCGGCGGTGCAGGTAGCCCACGTTCAGCGCCAGCCCGTAGAGGACCACCCCGTAGAGTCCGACGACGAGCAGCACGAAGACCGCGCGGTCGCCCGGCGGGCCGCGGACGCGCGAGATGCCCAACACCAGGAGCAGCAAGAGCATCGGCTGGAAGGCCCCGGCGCCCACCTGTACCAGGTCGAGCGCCGCCGAGACGGCGCGCGGCTCGAAGTCGAAGCGCGCCGGAAGCAGCGAAGCCTCGCGGGGGGACGGACGGCGCAGCGGCGGCGGGCGGAAGCGCTGACGATCGGGCTCGCCCGGATCGAGGAGCGGTGCCGGCCGGGGCGGCGTCGTGAAGTCCCTCACCGACTTCTTCTGGGTCAGGGTGAAGCGTCCGGTCACTTCGTGCAGGTACGCGACGTAGGGACCGCCCACGACGATGGCGCCGACGACCAGCGCTGCCGCCACCCGCAGGAAGACGGACACGGCCATGCGTCCCTGCACCAGCAGCAGCGCACAGAAGGCCAGGGCCACGACCGCCACTCCGAGGCCTTCCGGGCGCACCAGGTAGGCGGCGGCGGAGAGGGCCCCCGCCCCCGCCGCCCGCAACGGCGACGCGCGATCGATGGCTCGCCACGCCGCCGCCAGCGCTGCCAGGAACAGGACCATGTAGAGGCCCTCGCTCTGCACGTCCGCCGAATAGCGGGACGCGTAGGGATGCACGGCCAGCAGGGCCGCGCCCCCGAAGGCTGCCCGCGCACCGAACGCCGCTTTCAGGAAGGCGTGGAGCGCGGCCACGGCAAGGGCCCCGGACACCACCGAGATCCACACGCCGGCCCGCGCGAAGTCGCCCACGACCGGAGCCAGGAGCGCGGTCAGCAGCGGGTACAGCGGGTGATAGGAGTGGGCGAAGGCGTCGGCCCAACGGCCCTCGTGGAAGAGTGCGGCGACCGCCAGGAACGAAGGTCCGTCGTTGAAGATGACCGCGGTCTGCCACGCGGTGCCGATCCGGACTCCCGCTGCCAGCGCCACGAGGGACGCGAGCACGAGCCGGGGTGTCGGTCCCGGGGACTCCGGCGGCGCCTCCAGGAGACCGTGCGCGTCCGGTTGCACGGCGCGAGCGTACCCCAGCTTGCCGCCGCCTCGGGGTCGCGTACCCTTCCGCGGTTCCGACGAGCACGAGGAGGAATCGACATGGCCCTTGTCCGGCAGCGCCAACCGCGAAAGAACGTCGAAGCGGCCCGATTCCTCGTCCCGCCGAGGTGCCGTCCCGCGGCGAAGGGCACGTCGCTCCCGTAGCGAAGAGCGTGCCTCCGCGGCTCCGAACGAGCCGCACGCCGAGACGGATCCCCGCTCCCCATGTCGGGAGTGGAGCGCGACCCGATGGAATCGCGGCCTCTCCCAGGCCGAGCCGGCCCCGCGCCGGCTCCAGCGATCTCCAGGAGCGCCTCCCCTTGGCATCGAACAAGACATCAGACAAGCGAAGAAGGAAGGTCCGCGAGCGAATCGCGAACCTCGAGCCGGACGAGCGCCGGCGACTCTACAAGCACGCGGCACGCCTCCGCCGCGCGACACCCGAAGAGAGCGGAAGACCCAAGCACCGCCCCGACTGGGAGGCCTACAGCGGGGACGAGGACGAGCAACCCCCCACCTCGGAGAAACGCCGGCGTCGGCACCGCGGCTCCCTGCGCCAGTGGGCGGAGGCGCTGGTCGAGGACGGCGAGCTCGGTCAGGACACGGCCGCCGGCCCCGCTCCGGACGACGCCGGAACGGTGCTCTTCGCCACCACCGGACGCTGCCGCGTGCTCACGGACAGCGAGGACAGCCTCGACTGCCTGCTGGCACCGGACCTGGCGGACGCCCAGCGCAGCGAGCTGGCGGTGGGCGACCGCGTCCAGCTCGTGACGGCCCGGGAAGAGCCGACCGTCGTCGCCGTGTTTCCGCGGCAGAGCGTCCTCTCGCGCCACGACTCGGGATCCGGCGGACGATTCGTCGAGCGCGTCGTCGCGGCCAACGTGGACCGGGCGGTCGTCGTCGTCGCCGCGAAGCAGCCGCCCCTGCGGCCCCGCCTGATCGACCGCTATCTCGTGGCCCTCGAGTCCGGCGGCATCCGTCCGCTGGTCGCCGTCACGAAGCTCGACCTGCTCGACGACGCGGAGCGGGTCGCACTCGACGACCGATTGCGGCCCTACCTCGCGCTCGGGCTCGAGGTGATCTCGTGCTCGTGCACGGAGGGCTGGGGGATCGACCGGCTCCGCGATGCGGTGGCGGGTGGACTCGTGGTGCTCGTCGGCCAGAGCGGGGTCGGCAAGTCCTCGCTCCTGAACGCGCTCGAACCGGCCCTCGCGATCGATACGGGCGAGACCGGACGCAGCCGCAAGGGACGACACACGACGACGGCCTCCACCCTTCACGTGCTGGGCGACGGCAGCCGCATCATCGACACGCCCGGTGTTCGCGAGTTCGGGCTGTGGGAGCTCACGCGCGAGTCCCTGCGCGCCTGCTTCCACGAGTTCGACGGCTGGGCATCGGCCTGTCGTTATGCCGACTGCAGCCACGACCACGAGCCCGACTGCGCGGTACGCACCGCCGTGGCCAACGGGTCCGTCTCCGAAGCGCGCTACGACAGCTATCGACGCCTGCTCGCGGGCCTGCGCTCCTGAGCGTGGGATCGGGTCCCGCATTTTTTTGGACCCGCGTCCGGAGTGCGGAAGCCCCCGAACCACAAGGGTTTTTTCGGACGCTGGTCCAGCGCTGGGGCCGGCATCCCCCTTTTCGGGGACTGAACGGCGATTCGGATCGTTTAGGATGGGCCCAGCGAGGGAGTTTGCGTGACGATTCGGTACCGGCGTGCGGTAGACCTGGTCGAGCTGACCGGGATCCTGCAGACGAGCGCCAACGGTCTCTCGATCGACGAGATCGCCGAGTCGTTCGGCGTCAGCCGTCGGACCGCGGAGCGCATGCTCAGCGCCCTGCGCGAGCGCTTTCCGGAGCTCCGCTCGATCTTGCGCGGTGGCCGCAAGTTCTGGCAGCTCCCGTCGGAAGGGCGCGCCCGGCCGCTCCAGCTTCCCCGCACACTCGATGCGTTGAGCGAGCGGATCGCGGAGCTGGAGGCGGAGATCGCGCGCTCTCGCGAGGAGATCGAGGAGCTTCGCGGGCTCACCGAGGGCGTGTTCTCGACGGCCCCGGTCGGGATCCTGGCCCTCGATGCGGGCGACGGCATCGTCTACCTGAACCAGGTGCTCCGGGGCTACCTGGGCGTCTCGCAGGACGAGCTGCTGGGGTCGAACCTGCGCACCGCGGTCCGCCGGCGACTGGCAGACCGCGTCCGCCACCCCGAGCGCACTGCCGCCGAGCTCGTGGATCACGCGAGCGATGGCCGCTGCTCCCTCCACGTGCGCGCGTGGGGCGACCGCCCGGCGCGCGAGCTGTGGGTCTTCCGGCGACCGATCGAGAGCGGGCGCTTCGCCGGAGGCTGGATCCTGCGCTTCGTCGAGGCCGCGCAGCGCGAGCCCGCGCCCCCGGACGACCGCAAGAGCTCCAACACCCCGCTGCTGCGCCAGCACCTGCAGACCCTCAAGGACGCGGCGTCAGAGGTCTTCGAGTCGAAGGAGATGACCCCCG
>JANQSB010000428.1 GCA_028284295.1 Myxococcota bacterium
CAAGAAGGCACCCGCCGCCACCAAGCCCGCCGGCGGCGGGCGCGAGCGCAAGGTCGCCCCCTAGTCGCCCGCCCGGGCGCCGCCCGCTTCTGGGTCGTCTTTCCCGCCTTGGCTGCCGACTTGGCCGCGGACTTCTCGGCCGTCTTCTTGCCGGACGCCTTCTTCCGGGCCGTCTTCTTCTTGGCGGCCTTCTTGCGGGCCTTCTTCTTCGTCGTCTTCTCCGGGATCTGCTCGACCCACTTGCCGTCCTGGTAGAAGGCCCGCCACCCGGTCGCCTTGCCGTCGACCTCGGTCATGACGTACTGCTCGCGGGTCTTGCGCTGGAATCGGATCAGCGCCTTGTTGCCGTCGGGGTCTTCCACCGGGGCGCGGGTCAGGTACTCGAACTTCGGGTCGAGCTGGTCCTTGACGTGCAGGACGTCTTCGACGCGCGGCGCGCGGGTCTCCCGGTACTTCGGGAACTGGCTGGCGGCCAGGAAGATCCCCGCGGCGCCGTCGCGCAGCAGGAAGAAGTCGTCGCACTTCTCGCAGAGCAGATGCGGCATCGGGATCGGGTCCGCCTTGGGCGGCGCCGGCTCGCCGTTGCGCAGCAGCTTGCGTGTGTTCTTGCAGTCGTCGCTCGTGCAACCGAAGTACTTGCCGAAGCGGCCGGACTTGAGCTGCATCTCCTCGCCGCACTTGTCGCACTCGAGGACCGGGCCGTCGTAGCCCTTGATGACGAACTCGCCCTTCTCGACCTCGAAGCCCGGGCAGTCGGGGTTGTTGCCGCAGACGTGGAGCTTGCGCGACTCGTCGATCAGGTACGCGTCCATCGAGGTGTTGCAGATGGGGCAATGACGCCGCTTGAGGAGCAGGCGGGACTCGGCCTCGTCGTCCTCCTCCTCACCGACGGCCACGGCCTCCTCGCCGGGGGTGAGGTTGAGGGTCGACTTGCAGCGCTCCTTGGGCGGGAGCGCATAGCCCGAGCATCCCAGGAAGACCCCCGTGCTACCGGTCCGGATCTGCATCGGGCGCGCGCACTCGGGACAGGCGATGTCGGTATCCGTGGGCTCGTTGGGACGCATGCCCTTGTCGCCCTCGGCCGCGTCCAGGGTCTTGCGGAACTCCTCGTAGAACTCGTCCAGGACCTGCTTCCACTTCACCTCGCCCATCGCGACCCGATCGAGGGTCTCCTCCATCTGGGCCGTGAAGCCGTAGTCGAGCAGCTCCTCGAAGCTCTCCACCAGGCGCTCGGTGACGATGTCGCCCATCTTCTCGGCGTAGAAGCGGCGGTTCTCGACGCGCGCGTAGCCCCGGTCCTGGATCGTCGAGATGATCGATGCGTAGGTCGAGGGGCGTCCGATGCCGCGCTTCTCGAGCTCGCGGACGAGGCTCGCCTCGCTGTAGCGCGGCGGCGGCTTGGTGAAGTGCTGGCTCGGCTCGAGCTCGACGAGACTCAGGCGGTCGCCCACCTGCACGTCGGGCAGCGCCGTGTCGGCCGCACCGTTCTTCGCCGGAGGCTGGACCTTCGTGTAGCCGTCGAACTGCAGGATGCGGCCCCGGGTACGCAGCTCGAAGTCCGCGGCCTCGACCGAGAGGCTGGTCGAGAGATACTCGGCGGGGGGCATCTGGCAGGCGACGAACTGCCGCCAGATCAGGTCGTAGAGCCGCTCCTGGTCGCGCTCGAGGCCCGACAGGGTGCTGGGAGCGGCGTTGACGTCCGAGGGGCGGATGGCCTCGTGAGCCTCCTGGGCGCCGTCCTTGCTCGCGTAGGCGAGCGCTTCTTCCGGCAGGTAGCGGTCGCCGAACTCCGACTGGATGTAGTCGCGGCAGCTCGCGACGGCCTCGCCACTGAGGTTCGTCGAGTCGGTCCGCATGTAGGTGATGTGACCGGCCTCGTAGAGGCGTTGCGCCAGGGTCATCGTCTTCTTGACGCTGAAGGAGAGACGGGTGCTGGCGGCCTGCTGCAGCGTCGAGGTGATGAAGGGCGCGCTCGGCTTGGAGCGCGTGGGCTTGTCCTCGCGCTTGACCACCGTGTAGTCGGCCCCGCGCAGCTGCGCGAGCGCCGCGTTCGTCTGCTCCTCGCTGGTCGGGCGGAAGTTGTCCTCGCCGTGCTTGGTGACCTGCAGACGGAGAGCTTCGCCTCCCTTCTCCCGAGAGGTCGCCGTCTCGGCGTAGACCTCCCAGTACTCCTCGGGGTTGAAGGCCCGGATCTCGCGCTCGCGCTCCACCAGCAGGCGCACCGCCACCGACTGGACGCGCCCGGCCGAGAGCCCGCGGGCCACCTTGGCCCAGAGCAGCGGGGACACCATGTAGCCGACCACCCGGTCGAGGAAGCGACGCGCCTGCTGGGCGTTCACCCGGCTCATCTCGATCTTTCCGGGCTCTTCGAAGGCGGCCTGGATGGCGGACTTGGTGATCTCGTTGAAGACGACCCGTCGGTAGCGGTCGTCGTCGCCGCCGATCACCTCGCGCAGGTGCCAGGCGATGGCCTCGCCCTCCCGGTCCAGATCCGTCGCCAGGTAGATGGCGTCGGCCGACTTGGCCAGCTTCACCAGGTCGGCCACCACCTTTTCCTTGCCCGGCAGGATCTCGTACTGGGCCTTCCAGCCCTTGGCGGGATCTACCCCCATCCGGGCGATCAGGGCCTTCTCGGCCTGCTTCTTGCGGTGGGCGGCGCGCTTGGCCGGCGGCATCTTGCGGGTCTTGGCGGCCGCCTTGGCCCGGGCCTTCGGGTCGACCTTGCGGCCGGATCCGCTCACCGGCAGGTCCCGCACGTGGCCCACGCTGGACTTCACGACGAAGTCCTTGCCGAGGTACTTGTTGATCGTGCGCGCCTTCGCAGGCGACTCGACGATGACCAGTGACTTGCCCATGCGACCTCTACTAGCGGACACGCGCGGCGGAACCATAACCAAATTCTCCGGCCGTCAATCCGAGGGTTATTGGCAACGGACCGGCGCCCTTCGGGAAATCTGCGGCTGAAACGGAGCTGAGGACGTCCTCGAGTCGGAAATCGCGGCGTTCGAAGGCGTTCCGCTCCGGCCACGAGACGCGGGTGCCGGGCTCGACCTGGATGCTTTTCCACACAGCCCTTCGCCGGCGACCGTCGGGCCAGGGGCCCGGACGTGCCGAACATTCGAAGCCCGAAGCATCCCGACCTCTGCCACAATCGCCGCTCCCCCCGCCCCCCGACTGCGCCGACGGAGGCCGACATGGCGAAGATCCTCGGAAACCTGGTTCCGGAGGACGACTACACGCACCCGCTCGGGCCCGAGCCGAACTTCAACGAGAGCATGTACTTCAACTTCTTCGATCCCGAGCAGGAGATCGGGGGCTTCGTGCGCATCGGCAATCGCGCCAACGAAGGCCGGGCCGAGGTCACGGTCACCCTCTACCTGCCCGACGGTCGCGTGCTGTTCACCTTCAAGCGGGCACCCATCGACGACAACGAGAGCTTCGACGCCGGAGGTGCGCGCTTCGAGGTGATCACACCCGCCGAGAAGCTGCGCAGTGTCTACGACGGTCGGGTGCTCGACCTTCACGAGCCCCGCCACATGGAGGACCCGCGCCAGGCCTTCACCACCAGCCCGAAGCGACGCCTCGAGCTCGACCTGGTCCACGAGGCCGTCGGCCCGATGTACGGCAGTGCGGGGCACCGCGACGAGGCCGACCGCGACCCCGACAAGCAGTTCGGCAAGGCCCACTACGAGCAGCACATGGCGGTGTCGGGCGAGATCCGGATCGACGGAGAGCCCCGGACGATCCGGGGCTTCGGGCTGCGGGACCACTCCTGGGGCCCGCGCTACTGGCAGGCGATCGAGAGCTACGAGTGGCTCACCCTCAACTTCGGGCCGGATCTCGGCGCCATGGTGTCGATCATCCGGCGCGACGCGAACGAGGTCCGGACCGGCGGCGTGGTCGTGCGGGACGGCGAGCTGGAGCCGATCGTCCGGGCGGAGATCGAGGCCGACTTCGAGGCGAACGGGCTCTACCACAAGCAGGTTCGCGCAGACATCGAGACGCGGTCGGGAGAGCGGCACCGCATCACGGGCGAGGTCCGCGGCTTCATCCCGCTGCGCAACCGGCGCGAAGGTCTGGTGACCCACATCGGAGAGGGCATGACCGAGTGGAGCTGGGACGG
>JANQSB010000432.1 GCA_028284295.1 Myxococcota bacterium
GCCGCCACCTCGACGGCGGCGGGGACCCCGACTTCGTCCGGCGACTCGACGACAGGCTGCGCCGTCTCGAGGGGTGCCCGCTCGATACCGGGCGCCACCTGGGGTACCGCCGCGATCGGTGCGGAGGCGGGATCGGAGGTCTCCTCTGCGGGCTCTGCCGCGACCGGCGTCGGGGCGGTCGCGACCCGATCGGGGGCGACCTCCTCGGCGGCGAAGGCCGCCTCGCGGACGGGCTCGTGCGCCGGCAGCAGCGCGATCACACCGAGCACCCCGAACACGAAGAGCAGGAGACCGGCGGCCGCGTGCAGGGGCGAGAGACCTTCGCCGCCGGACCGCCACCGGAAGAGCGCAGGCAACGAGACGCCCCGCCTCGCGTCGATGCTGTCCCCCGCCGGTGCCCCGACCTGCGAGAGCTGTCGTTCGAGCTCGGTCGGCGGCCGCCCCATCACGGCCTCCGCCAGCTGCGCGACCACCTCGTCGTAGGGCAGCCCCTGGTCGAAGGGCAGGCCATCCGAAGTCGGCGCGGCAGGGCCCGTCGCGGGTCGTCCCACCAGCGCACTGAGCGACAGCTCGTCGTCGGCCCCCGTCCGGTCGCGGGCGTCGTCCTGCGCGAGCGGATCGAGATCGGCGCCCACACGCCCCGTCGCGCCGGGACGCGGCTCGGGCGCCTCGAGCGCGCTCTTCGAGACCAGGCGGGGGATCGTCTCCGGCGCCGTGCGCGCCTGATCGATGGCGCGATCCGCCAGAGACCGGACGACCTCTTCGTAGGAGAGCCCCTGGTCGAAGGGCAGGCCGTCGGCGTCGCCGGACCCGGACCCGTCGGTCGTCGCGCGCAGGGTGCTGGTGGCGAGGGAATCGGCAGAGCCGCCGCCTCCCACCGCGTCCGGTGCTCCCGACGGCTCCTCGAGCATGTCCTTCCCGACGAAGAGATCCGTCGCCAGGGCCTGGTGATAGGGGAACTCGAGCAGCATGAAGCTGCGCTGCTGACGCAGGGCGGCTTCGGAAAGCGAGGTGCCGTAGCTCGTCTCGAATACGCGACGTGCCTCGTCGGGGTCGATCTCGGCATCCGCGCCGTCCGTCGCGACGACGTGCACGAAGCTCCCTTCCGCCGCGTCCTCGAGAAGCCGGCGGCTCCCGGACGCAGAAGGGCTCACGAAGACCCGCAGGCACAGGCCACTCTGGGGCTCGCGTTGGACGCCGACCCGCTCGGCGTGATCCGCCGCGAGCCAGTCGGGCAACGCGCGCTCGACGGCCTCGAGCGCCCAGCCCGGTGCGTCGGAAACGACCCCGACGCCGTTGCGCCAGACCGCTCGGATGTAGTTGAAGGTCGCCATCGAACCGACCACGCGTCGGGCGAGAGCCACACCCCGGCCGGCGCCGGAGCGGACCCATGAGACAAGCAGGCAGCCTACCCCACACGCAGGTCCGCAGCCCAGTGGATTCGACGGTCGCCGGCTGCGGGCCGGTCAGGGCCCTCTCCGAGGTCGCGACCGGACCCCGGTGGCGATAAGGTCGCGGGCGAGGGGGAACAGCCGGTCGTGAATCCGACGCGCACGATCCGCGTTCGCGCAGGACGCTCGAGACACACGAGGCCCTGCCTCCTGGCCCTGCTCGCCATCGCGGTCCTGGGGACGGGATGCTGGGCCAAGGGGCCGCTCCACGTGCGCTTCGGACGCGAAGTGGACGAGGAGAAGCTCGCGCGGCTTCCGCGGCTCGGCGGCACCGTCGTGCTGCTGGTGGACGTGGAGTTCTGGACCGACCAGCAGCGGGTCAGCCGGATTCCCATCGCGCGACGCGACAAGAGCTTCATCATCGGACCGGGTGCCGCCGAGATGACCGGTCGGATGTTCGAGCGGATGTTCGACGACGTGGTCACCGCGCGCTTCCTCGACCGCGTCCCGGACCCCGAGCGCTTCGACTACGTGATCCGTCTCGTCCACGACGACTTCGACGATCGCAGCCTCTTCCTGCCGCTCTTCACCAACCAGCGCTACCGCGTGGGCATCGGTGCCGAGGTCTCCCGGATGGACGACACCGAGCTCGGTCGCGTGTCCGGCGAGGGCTCGGACAACTTCTGGATCGCGAGCATCTTCCCCCTCAACCCCCTGGAGAGCGACCGTCCCCTGCTCGCGAAGGCGTCGCGCACGCTGAACGCGGCCGTTCAGGAGTCGCTCTTCGAGCTGATGGACGAGCTGGCAGAGCTGCCGGCCTTCACCCGAGAGACGGCCCGGAGGTTCCCCTGATGAAGAAGCCCGTATGTCTCGTGATCGGCGCCGGCGCCGGAATCGGCGGCAACGTCGGCAAGCGCTTCGCGCGCGGCGGCTACCACGCGGTGCTGTGCCGCCGGAGCGACCAGGAAGGACTCGATGCGCTCGTCGAGTCGATCCGGAGCGAGGGAGGGTCGGCCACCGGCTTCCTGCTGAACGCGGTCGAGGAAGGCAGCATCGAGGATCGCGTCGCGGCGACCGAGGCGGAGGTCGGGCCCATCGAGGTCGTCGCCTTCAATCTGGGGGCTCAGATCGGAAACCGCAGCCTCGCAGACACCTCCTACAAGGTCTTCGAGCTGGGCTGGCAGATGGCGACCTTCGCCCTCTTCCGAACGGCCTCGGCTGTCTGCCCGCACATGCTCGAGCGCGGCAAGGGGACCTTCCTGGTGACCTCCGCGACGGCGGCGGTGCGCGGGAACGCCGGCCAGCACTCCCACGCCGCGGCAATGGGCGGACGCCGCATGCTGTGCCAGACCCTGAACGCCGAACTCGCGCCCCAGGGCATCCACATCGTGCACATCCTGGTCGACGGCGCCGTGGACGCGCCGGACACCCTGGGCAAGATGCTCGGTCCGGAGGAGTTCCAGAAGCTCCGCGAGACCCGCGGCCAGGAGGACGGCCTGCTGGTTCCCGAGCACATGGCCGAGACCTACTTCCACATCGCCCAGCAGCACCGCTCGTCCTGGACCCACGAGCTGGACCTGCGCTCGTTCACCGATCTCGCGTGGTGGAACCACTGAGCGCGCCCCGTCGTCGACCGGACTTCGGGGCTAGACTCGAGGAGCCCGGGGTCGGAAGCATCGGACATGCCCGCTCGGCCATTCCCAACAGCATCCCCAGATCATCCCCCAGGAGGTCCCCTTGAAGATCGGACTCGTTCCCGTCAACGTCGCCGTGCCCAACGCGGACGCCATGATCGCACTCGCCAGAAAGGCCGAGGAGGTCGGCCTCGAGTCGGTCTGGACCTTCGAGCATGCCATCGTCCCCGTCGACTACTCATCGAAGTACCCGTACAGCGCGGACGGCAAGATGGGCGTGACCCCCGAGACGAACTTCGTCGATCCGCTCGTCGCGCTGGGGGCGATCGCGAGGGAAACGAAGAAGCTCCGGCTCGGGACCGGCGTGAACATCCTGTCGCAGACGAACCCGCTGCTGCTCGCCAAGCAGGCCGCCAGCCTCGACTTCGTGTCGGGGGGCCGGTTCATGCTCGGGGTGGGCATCGGCTGGCTGCGCGAGGAGTTCGAGGCGATGGGAACGCCCTTCGAGAGGCGCGGCGCACGCTTCGACGAGTACCTCGCCGGCATGCGCGAGGTCTGGTCGGGGGAGGTCGTCGAGTACGACGGCGAGCACCTGCACTGGTCGGGTTGGAAGAGCCATCCCGTTCCCGTCCAGAAGCCCTTCCCGGTGGTGATCGGCGGCTCGAAGGGCAAGGCCTTCCAACGGGTCGCCAGACAGGGCCAGGGCTGGTTCGCCCCCACCGCCTCGGCCGACCAGCTGAAGCCCCTGCTGCAGCCCCTCGGCGAGGCGTGCGCAGCCGAGGGCCGGGACATCGCCAGCGTGGAGATCTCCGCCATGTGGATTCCCGCCAGCGGCCTCGACGGACTGCGCGCCTACGAGGAGCTCGGCGTGTCGCGATTGATCGTGCCGGTGCAGGCGCTCGGCGGCGGCAACCCGATCGAAGCGCTCGACGAGCTCGGAAGCTCGGTCCTCGCGAAGCTCTGAGGCTCCGGGGGCTCTAGAACTTCTCCCCGGCGGCACGCCTGCGCATCAGGTCCTCGATGTCCACCGAGACGGGCTTCTTGCGTCCCAGGATGCCCTCGAAGCGGCCGCGGACGATCGGGTCCCAGGCCGGGTGGGGCAGGATGTAGAGATCGCCCTCCTGGATCGCCCGCAGCACGATCTCGGCCACCTCCGCCGGCTGGATGCCCCCCTGGATCAGCGCCTCGCCGACGGCTCGCATCAGCTCGTTCGGCGCCTGGACCTCCGGAGCCTCGAGCTCCTTGGGCCGGTTCCGCTCGGCGTCGAAGATGCGCGTGTTCACGAAGCCTGGACACAACACCGAGGCACCGATGGCCGCGCCGCGGTCCGCGAGATTCCGGTACAGCCCCTCCGTGAGGGCCAGCACTCCGTGCTTGCTGACGCTGTACGGCCCGCCACCGGGCAGCAGGCCCGCCAGGGATGCCGTGTTCACGATGTGGCCTTCCTCGCCGTGCTCGAGCATGCCCGGAACGAAGGCCTGCAGACCGTACAGGACACCGTAGAAGTTCACGCCCATCACCCAGTCCCAGTCCTCGTCCGCGATCTCCCAGACACCGCGGTCCTCGCCCATGCTGGCGACCCCCGCATTGTTCACGAGTACGTGGACGTGGCCGAAGCGTTCCGTCGCGCGCCGGGCCAGCTCGCCGACGGACTCGCGGCTGCGCGCGTCGACGCCGACTCCGAGCACGGGATGCCCCCGACCTTCGAGCTCGGCGACGGCAGCCGCGAGGGCCTCTTCCTCGACGTCGGCGAGCACGACGTTCATACCGACGTCCGCAAAGCCGTCGGCGAGCGCGCGGCCGATGCCGCTCGCGGCCCCCGTGACGACCGCCGTCCTGCCCTCGAAGTCGCGCATGGACCCTCCCGCTGGAAATGTGTCCGAAGCACGCA
>JANQSB010000458.1 GCA_028284295.1 Myxococcota bacterium
TCGTCCAGGGCGCGCGCACTGGCGCCATCGATCTCGACGAAGCGCAGACCGACGCCTTCGTCTACGAGCATCAGACCCCACTCGAGGGAGCCACCCGATGACCGCCTGGAAGCGAAGTGCCCTGATCGCCCTGACCGCCGCGCCCCTGCTGCTGCCCACCCTGGCGGGTGCCGAGAGCTCGCCGACGAAGCCGACGAAGACGGCCGCACCCAGCGCCGCCGACCGGGCCGCCGCCCAGGCCGCCAAGCGCGAGGAGTGGACCCGGAAGCACCAGGACCTCCAGGCGCGCCAGGCGAAGCTCCAGAGCGACCTCACCCAGGCGCGCGCGGACTACAGCCGTGGCCGCAGTCGCCGCCGGCTGCAGGGCGAAGGTCGCCCCGGACTGGTCGCGGAGATCCAGCGCCTGGAGAAGGAGCTCGCCGAGACCGATCGCGAGCTGCGCGAGTTCCCCGAGACGGCCAGGCGGGGTGGCGCCCTGCCCGGCTGGTTCCGGGACGACGGCCCCGCGGCACCCGCCGCACCCACGGCGGCGCCGGCTGCAACCCAGCCGACGCCCCGCACCGGCGACCGTGTCCACCAGCGCAGCACGACCACCCGTCGGGTCGGACAACGCGACCCACGCGACTCGCGCAACTCGACCGACCGCGGCGCCAGCACCACCCGCAACGACGAAGCGACGGCCGAACCGAGCCGGTCCGACCGTCGCGCGCAGGAACGCGAGCGCAGACGCCTGGGGCGCTAGCTCGCGGGGTCTGCTCCCCGGCGAGCCGTCGCTAGCGGGACAGCTCGCCCAGGTCGACCCGGCGCTCGGAAACCTTGCGCTGGTTGGGCGCACCCACGCGAACCGAGATCACCTTGTCGCCCTGCTTGGTGACGATGACGTCCTGGGTCGCGATGCTGTTGCGCGTCCGGATCCGGTGCTCCGACGTGACGATAGGCTCGTCGCTGGTCTCGTCCACGGGGAACGAGATGAGGTCCCCGCCCCGACCGTTGAGGCCCAGGCCGTAGCGCACGCCCGCGGGCTGCTGGCCGCGCGGGGGACCGGCGGAGACCGCCGGCAGCGAGCCGGCACCGCGCAGGTCTTCCAGTCGCGCCTCGAGCCGCTCCTGGGGAGCCGCGCCCGACTTGACCTTCGACTCGGTGTACCGCGGGTAGTCCTCCAACGGACCGAGCTCGCGCTGCTTCGCCACCCCCCGGTACTTGGCGGGGATGCGCTTCGGGTCGTCGGTGAACGCAGACGTCCCGTCCTCGGTCGTCCAGCTGTAGACCGTCCCGGCCAGGGTCGGCGCCGCGATCGCAGCGACGGCCACCAGCACGACGAACAGCATCAGCGTCCTGTGGTCCTTGATCAACTTCCGCATGGAACTCAGCCCTCTCACCATCCGCATGGAGGTCTCGCCTCCGGGTTCGAGAGGATTGTGGTCGATCGGCAGCGAAAAGCTCAACCACTACTGGAGTTGCACGTGCAACTGAAAGCGGAAGCTCACGCGTTGACACGCCAAGTTCACATGCAATAATTCTCGTCCCTTTGTTGCGGGGTAGAGCAGTCTGGTAGCTCGTCGGGCTCATAACCCGGAGGTCGGGGGTTCGAATCCCTCCCCCGCTACCAAGTCGAAGCATACGGCCGGTCGTCTCAAGGCGTCCGGCCGTATGTGCTTCCCGCCATCGGGTGGCAGATCTCAGCCGCTCGCCTGGCCACCCGAGGCCGCGAAGAGCCGCCAGCGCCCTTCGACGCCCTTCAGCTCGAACTCACCGCGATCCTCGAAGCGGGTGCTTCCCCCAAGGAGCATCTCCCGCACGGTCGAGGAGGTCCAAAGCTCGCCATTCGTGGCGTGCTGCTCGACGCGCGCAGCCAGGTTCACCGCGATCCCCGAGATGCGGCCGTCGTCCAGCGCCTCGATCTCGCCTGCGTGGATGCCCGCGCGGATCTCGAGGCCCATTCCGCGCAGGGCTTCGCGCAGTTCGAGACCGCACTGCACGCCCAGGGACGGAGCATCGAACACCGCGAGGAGTCCGTCACCTGTGCTCTCCACCACTCGGCCGCCGTAGGCATCGATCAGGCCGCGCGCTGTCCGATCGTGGCCGTCCATCACGTCTCGCCATGCGGCGTCACCCATCGACACCGACTGCCGGGTCGAATCCACGATGTCCGTGAAGAGCACGGTTCCAAAGCGACGTTCGGTCGTCCTCTCTGGCTTTCCACCTGTGAACGTGATGATCTCGTCCACGATCGCACGCCAGTTCGGCATGGTCCAGAAGAAGTGGTCGGCTCCGTCGACCTCGACGAACTTGGCGCCCGGGATGACGTCGCCGAGGAGTCGCCCGAGCGCGACGTGCAGTTCCTTGTCGCCAGCGACATGCAGGACCTGGGTGGGCACGCGGACCCGCTCGGGCGCATCTCCGGCATCGAACTCCATGATGTTGTCGAGCTGACGCTTGAAATCGTTCGGACTCGCAGCGAAGCGCTCGAGCCTCGCGAGCCAACGCGTGAAGGACTCGTTGCCGATCTGGCTTGGCATCGCCCAGTCCACCAGGTAGGACGCATCCTCACCCCATGTCTCGAGGACGCGCATGAAGTGCTCGTAGATTCCGTTCCGATCGAGGATCGGTGGATCACCCTCGCGAATGAACCCCGGAACGCGAGGCACGTAGCGCGGTGGTGGAAACGTGTTGACCATCGACAGCGTCTCCACCCGGTCCGGATGATCCACCGCAAAGGAGAGTCCCATCGCGGCGCCTTCCGACTGGCCCATGACGTGCGCCTTCTCCCAGCCGACCGTGTCCATCACTGCGAGCACGTCGGCATTCCGTTCTTCGACCGTTGGCGCCCGTTCGAAGCGATCCGACATACCGATTCCGCGCTTGTCGAAGATCACGCAAGTCATGTGCTTCCCGAGATACTCGAGGCTGCGTCGGTAGAGCTCGTGTTCCCAGATGACCTCGACGTTCGAGATCAGATCGGGGATGACCATCAAGGACGGCCCACTCCCCCACTGCTGGTAGGCGAGCCGAAGGTCACCCGATCGGGCGTAGCGGACCTCGGGGGCAGTCATCACGATCGTCCTCGCTTCCC
>JANQSB010000483.1 GCA_028284295.1 Myxococcota bacterium
GGCAGATCGCCACGTGCTCCCGGGTCTGCGGCATCACGCCCTCGTCGGCGGCCACCACCAGCAGCAGCAGGTCGATGCCCGTCGCGCCCGCCACCATGGTGCGGACGAGTCGCTCGTGGCCCGGGACGTCCACCAACGAGAGCGCCTCTCCGTTGCCGAGGTCCAGGCGGGCGAAGCCCAGGTCGATGGTGATGCCCCGAGCCTTCTCCTCGGGCAGGCGATCCGGGTCGACGCCCGTCAGGGCGCGCACCAGGGCGGACTTGCCGTGGTCGATGTGGCCCGCCGTGCCGAGGACCAGACCGCCAGATCCCGATTCCATGCCGGAGACGCCCGCCGCTAGCGCGGCGCGATGAGCTCCCGACCCATGTAGGGCTGCAGGGCCTTGGGGATCCCGACGCTGCCGTCGGCTCGCTGGTGGGTCTCGAGCAGCAGCATGATGGTCCGTGCGTTCGAGATCGCGGTGCCGTTCAGCGTGTGCAGGAACTCGGTCTTCTTGGCGCCCTTGCGGCGGAAGCGGGCGCGCAGGCGACGCGCCTGGTAGTCGGTGCAGTTGCTGGCGCTGGTGATCTCGCCATAGCTGCCCTGCTCGCCGCGCCCCGGCATCCACGCTTCGATGTCGAACTTGCGATAGGCCGGTGCGCCGAGGTCGCCGGTCGCGACGTCGATCACCCGGTACGGCACCTCCAGCTCCTGGAAGATGCCCTCCTCGATCGCGAGCAGCTCCTCGTGCATCTCGTCCGACTGCTCCGGTGTCGAGAAGACGAACATCTCCGTCTTGGTGAACTGGTGGACCCGATAGAGGCCCCGGCTCTCGCGCCCGTAGGCCCCCGCCTCCACGCGGAAGCAGTGCGAGATGCCGGCGACGCGCAGGGGGAGCTGCTCTTCTTCGACGATCTGGTCGAGCAGCAGTCCGCCGAGCGGGATCTCGGCGGTGCCGATCAGGCACAGGTCGTCCTGCTCGAGCGAGTAGATGTTGGTCTCGCTGCCGCGCGGGTTGAAGCCCATCGCGTGAACCACGTCGGTGCGCGCCACGTCGGGAGTCGTGTAGGGAGCGAAGCCCGCGGCCATCACCCGGTCGAGCGCGAAGCGTTGGAGCGCGAGCTCGAGCAGGACCGTCTCGTTCTTGAGGTAGTACCACTTCTGGCCGGCCACCTCCGCGGCCCGCTCGAAGTCGACCAGATCGAGGTCGGCGCAGATCGCAAGGTGGTCGCGGGGCTCGAAGTCGAAGCCCCCCGGCTCGCCCCAGCTCGACAGGACGTTGAAGTCCTCCTCCCCGCCTTCCGGCACGGCCGGGTGGATGAAGTTGGGGATGGGGTCGAGCTTCTCGTTCAGGAGATCGCGGGCCGCCCGCAGCTCGTCCTCGAGGCCGGCCACGGCCTCCTTCAGACGTCGTCCCTCGGCGACGTGGGTCTCGCGCTCGGCGGGCTCGAGCTTCTTCTTGCCGGCCTTCTGGTGCTCGTTGCGCGCCTGGTTCTGCTCGTTGAGTCGGGTGGTCAGCGCCGTCACCCGTTCGTGCGCCGCGATGGCGGCATCCACGTCGGCGCCCACGCGCCGCTTGCGGCAGCTGTCCGCGATCTCGTCGCGGCGCTCGCTGAGGATCCGGGGGTCGAGCATGCGCGAAGGGAAGCACAGTGCCCGAACTCACGCCTCCCAGCCGGCGAAGTGGTTCGCCAGGAAGTCCACGAAGGCGCGCACGCGCAGCGACAGGCGCCGGCCCGGTGCGAAGACCGCGTGCAGGGGTACCTCCGCCATCCGGAACTCGGGCAGGACCTCGACCAGGCGCCCGCCGCGCAGGTCGTCGGACACCGTGAAGTGGGGCGCGACCGAGATCCCGTCGCCTGCCAGCAGTCGGTCGCGGGTGACGGCCGGGCTGTTGACCGAGAAGCGGGGGTGCGGGCTGAAGTGGACCTCGCCGGCCGGCCCGGAGAAGCTCCACCTCCGGGAGCCGTTGGTGTCGAGGATGCAGGCATGCCCGGTGAGCTGCTCGGGTCGCACCAGTGCGGCTGCCGTGGCGAGATAGGTCGGGCTCGCGACCAGCACCAGCCGGGTGGCGGCCAGCCGCCGCGCGACCAGGGCGGAGTCCGGCAGCGCGCCCATCCGGACCGCGACGTCGAAGCCCTCCCCCACGAGATCCACGAAGCGGTCGTCCAGGTGCAGGTCGAGTCGCGCCTGGGGGTGGAGCCTCTGGAAGGCGGCAGCGGCTGGTGCCAGGTAGTCGCGTCCGAAGTCCACGCCGGTGGTGATCCGCAGCAGGCCCCGAACGCTGCCCTCTTCCCGACGTGCCGTCTCTTCCAGCTCGTCGAGGTCCTCGAGGATCCGCTCGCTCCGCTCGAGAACCCCGGCGCCGAGCTCGGTGAGCCGCACGCGACGGGTGTTGCGCTCGAGCAGACGAGCCCCGAGGTGGGTCTCGAGGTCGGCCACCCGGCGGCTCACCGCAGTCGTCGAGATGCCGAGCTCGGTCGCCGCACCCGTGAAGCTTCCGAGCCGAGCCACCCGCGCGAAGGCATCCAGGCCGGCGATCCGGTCCATGATCGGACTCTAGCCGATAATCCCGAATATCGGGATAGAAATTGAAATACGAGACCAATTATCACGAGAGCGTTCCATGTCTAGTATCCCGAGCCGAGAGGAGGCCGGGAGATGATCGAGATCCGCCGCAGCACGGACCGGGGGAGCACCCGCCTGGACTGGCTGGAAAGTCGCCACAGCTTCTCGTTCGGGCACTACGACGACCCCGCGCACATGGGATTCCGGGCCCTGCGCGTCGTGAACGAGGACTTCATCGCCCCGGGGCGGGGCTTCGGCCTGCATCCCCACCGAGACATGGAGATCCTGACCTTCGTCCTGTCCGGCGTCCTCACCCATCGGGACGACCTGGGGAGCCGGGGGGTGATCGGACCGGGGGCGGTGCAGCGGATGACCGCCGGGACCGGGGTGTTCCACAGCGAGATCAACGCTTCGCCCGACGAGGTGCTGCGGCTGCTGCAGGTCTGGATCCGGCCCGAGGCGCGCTCGCTCGAGCCGTCCTGGGAGGAGCGCCGATTCGCGTCGGAGTTCCGACTGGTCGCCTCCCGCGACGGTCGCGAAGGGTCGCTTCGCGTGAACGCCGACGTCTCGGTCTACCGGGGTCGCGTGACCGAAGGCGAGACCGCGAAGCTGTCCCTCGCGCCGGATCGCGCCGCGTGGGCCTTCGTGTCCGACGGTCGCGTCGAGGTCGCGGGAGCCACCCTCTCTGCCGGGGACGCCGTCGCGATCACGGACGAGCCCGAGATCACCCTGCGCGCCACCCGGGACAGCGAGCTGCTTCTCTTCGACCTGGCTCCCTGCTAGAAGCCTTCCCGCACCCGTTCAGACCATCCATCGACTCGAGGAGGACCCATCGATGTCCGTGAAGACCGCCGCCACCGACCACCCCGTGAACCCGCTGATCGCCAGTCGCTTCAGCCCCTATGCGTTCGCCGATCGCGACGTCCCGGTCGACGAGCTCCGCTCGCTCTTCGAGGCCGCACGCTGGGCGCCGTCCTCCTACAACGAGCAGCCGTGGAGCTACGTAATCGCGACCCGCGCCGACACGACGGCGTACGAGCGCCTGCTCTCTGTCCTGGTGGAGCCCAACCAGGCCTGGGCGAAGGCGGCGCCCGTCCTCGCACTGGGTGTCGCGCGCACCCGCTTCGTCCGCAACGACAAGCCCAATGCGGCCGCCCTGCACGACCTGGGTGCCGCCAGTGCACACCTCTGCTTCGAGGCGACCGCGCGCGGCATCGCCGTCCATCAGATGATCGGTATCCTCCCCGACCGGGCCCGCGAGCTGTACGAGATTCCGGATCACAGCGAGGCCCTGACGGGCCTGGCCATCGGCTACGCGGCTCCCCCCGCCGAGGCGCCCGACCCCTACCGCCAGCGTGACGAGGCGGCGCGGGAGCGGAAGCCCCTGAGCGAGTTCGTCTTTTCGGACCGCTACGGGAACGCGAACCCGTTCGCGTGATCTCCCCGGCGCGTCTTCCTGCGTCCGGGGCGGGCTCCTAGGGGATCAGCAGCACGCGTCCGAAGGCCTGGCGGCTCTCGATGTAGCGGTGCGCCTCGGCGGCCTCGGCGAGCGGGAAGCTCCGGTCGACGACGGCCACGAGCTCGCCCTTGGCGATGTCGCGCAGGTGTCCCTCGATCATCGAGATCACGCGGTCGCTGCCGAACTCGGGGGTGAGGGAGACCCCCGTGATCGAGCGGTTCATCCGCATGTCGTCGAGGTCGTACTTCGTGAAGTCGCGGGCGACGGTGCCGTACATCAGCACCCGACCCTTGTAGGCGACGATGCCGAAGCCGCGCTGCGTGACCTCGCCACCGACGCCGTCGACCAGCACGTCGACGCCGCGGCCCTCGGTGAGTCGACGGACCTCTGCGGCGAAGTCCTGGTGCAGGTAGTCGATGCCGTGGTCTGCTCCGAGCTCCCGGAGACGGTCGAGCTTGGCTTCGCTGGAGGCCGTCGTGAACACCGTGGCGCCGGCGCGCTTGGCGAGCTGGATCGCGGCCAGTCCGACGCCGCTGGACCCCGCCTGCACGAGCACGGTCTCGCCGTCCTTCAGGCGGCCGTACTCGAAGAGGCAGTCGTCCGCGGTCCCGAACGGAATCGGAACCGTCGCCGCCTCTTCCGTGGAGAGCGACTCGGGGATCGCGAAGCTCTGACGCCAGCCCACCTGTCGCAGCTCGGCGTGGGAGCCGAAGGGGAAGACGGTGACGACGCGCTGCCCGACCTCCCGTTCGCCGACCTCGCTGCCCACCTCCACGATCGTGCCGGCGGCCTGATAGCCCACGCAGTGGGGCGTCGATGCCATCACGCCGCCTGCGCGATTGAGCACGTCACCCCCCTCGATGCTCACGGCCTCGACGCGGATCGTGACGCCCTGGGGATGGCACTCCGGATCCGGCACCTCTTCGTAGCGGAAGACGTCGGGACCCCCGGTCTCGTAGTAGACGGCAGCCTTCATGGGGGCAGGGTACCCCAGGGGATGACGCGTCGGCGGGCTCCGTGAGCGTCGCTTCTCGCCAAATGTGGGTTACGTTCAGTGCCCCTCCGAGACGCCCGAATCGAACGCCGTCTCGGTGGATTGCTGGGTTCGGGCGGTGCGCCACCCGTAGCTCCAGCCAGCATCCAATCAGCTCAATCCCCGGCGGATCTCCCCCCGGGCTCATGCGCCGAGACCTCGAACAGGGCGCGGGAGCCAGCGACGAATGTCCCAGTCCACTGCGAACCCTACCTGGAAGGAAGCCCTGAAGGGCAAGACGGATCCCGCCTGGGAGGACGAGATCGACATCTTCGAGGGCCAGATCGAGCTGAGAAAGCAGGGCAAGCTCGACGAGAAGGTCTTCGCCGAGACCCGACTGCGGCGGGGCGCCTACGGCCAGCGCTACGACAACGGCCAGCGGGCCGACGGGATCGCCGTTCGCGAGCTCGCCTTCCCGGACGCCCCCACCAAGGGCCCGGACACCGTCTGGGACGCCCCCGGGATGTGCCGCATCAAGATCCCCTTCGGCGGGGTCACCCCCGAGCAGCTCGAGGTGCTCGCCGACTGCGCGGAGGAGTACTCGGACGGCATCCTCCACGTGACCACCCGGCAGGACTACCAGCTCCACTTCGTGCACATCGAGGACACCCCGGACATGATGCGGCGGCTCGCCGCCGTCGGGATCACCACCCGCGAGGCCTGCGGGAACTCGGTCCGCAACATCACGGCCTGCCCCCGCGCTGGCGTCTGCCACACCGAGACCTTCGACGTCTCTCCCTACTCGAAGGCGCTGATGCTCTTCCTGCTGGGGCATCCCGACGTGCAGGACTTCGGCCGCAAGATGAAGCCGGCGTTCTCGGGCTGCCAGCACGAGGCCTGCGGGCTCGTGCAGATGCACGACGTCGGCTACGTGGCCAAGGTCGAGAACGGCAAGCGGGGCTTCAAGTTCGTGGTCGGCGGAGGTCTCGGCCCGGTTCCCCACCAGGCCAAGACCCTCTACGAGTTCATCCCCGAGGAAGAGCTGCTTCCCGCGACCCAGGCCGTGTGCCGCGTCTTCGCCCGCCTGGGCGAGAAGAAGAACCGCGGTCGCGCACGCATCAAGTTCCTGGTGGCGAAGCTGGGCATCGACGAGTTCCGAGAGCTCGTCGACGAGGAGCGCAAGACCCTGCCCCACGACGACCGCTGGACGGCCTTCCTGAACGACATGCCGCAGACCCAGGGCGACGCGGCTCGGGAGCCCGCTCCGCTGCCGGAAGGCGAGCGCGCCCCCGGCTTCGACGAGTGGTACGCGACCAACGTCTACCGTCAGCGACAGGAAGGTTATGCGCTGGTCACCTTGAACCTGCCCCTCGGTGACATCACCTCCGAGCAGACTCGCAAGCTGGTGGACATCGCACGTGAGTTCGTGGGGGACAACATCCGGACCACGGTCGAGCAGAACATGGTGCTGCGCTACGTGCGGGAAGAGGACCTGCCGGCCCTCCACGAGGCCCTGGTGGCCGCGGGACTCGGCACGCCGGGTGCCAGCACCATCGTCGACGTGAATGCCTGCCCGGGAACCGACACCTGCAAGCTCGGCATCGCGGCCAGCCGCGGGCTCGGTGGAGAGCTCATCCAGCGCCTGACCGCGAAGAGCGCGACCCTCGACGAGGCGGTCAAGGGCCTGAGGATCAACATCTCCGGCTGCTTCAACAGCTGCGGGCAGCACCATGTCGCGGACATCGGCTTCTACGGCAACAGCCGCAAGGTCTCGAAGCGCACCGTGCCCCACTTCCAGGTGATCCTGGGTGGGCAGTGGACGGAGAACGCGGGTGCCTACGGACTGGCGGTCGGCTCGGTGCCCAGCAAGGCGGCCCCCGACGTGGTCGACGCGCTGGCGGACGCCTACGCGTCCGGTCGCGAGAAGAACGAGTCCTTCCAGAGCTGGACGGCCCGCCTCGGAAAGCGTGAGGTGCGCAACATCATCGAGCCCTTCATGAAGGTTCCCGCGTACGAGGACGACAAGTCCTTCTACACGGACTGGGGCGACTCGCGTGAGTTCACCATCGGTGACCTCGGCGTCGGTGAGTGCGCGGGTGAGATCGTGTCCCTCTTCGAGATCGAGATCGTCAAGGCCGAGAGCCAGGCCTTCGACGCCCAGGTCGCGCTCGACGAGGGCGGCTACGGCGAGGCCGAGGAGCTGGCCTACAAGGCCATGCTGACGGCCGCTCGCTCGCTGGTGCGCACGGAGCACATCGACGTCACCGAGGCTCCCGACGACATCGTCGCGGAGTTCACGAAGCGCTTCATGGACACGGAGCGCTTCTTCGACAAGTACGCGAAGGACAAGTTCGGCCGCTACCTGCTGCGCCGCCACGCCGAGGGGCCCGGCCGATGCGACCTCGACGACGCCAAGGCGCGCACCGAAGAGGCGCTCCTCTTCATCGAGGCCGCACACGCCTGTGCGGCCCGGGCGAGCGCCGCGACGCCCGGCGGCCCGGTCGACGCCGAGCTCGGCGAGCAGCCCAGCGCCTGATCGGACTCCGCACCGTCCCTCCCTGGCCTCCGGGCCTCCCCCGCAGCGAGTAGAGAGAATCCGATGAACCCGAAGCGCATCGCCGTCAAGATCTTCAGTACCGCTCCCGAGGCGGGTGTCGATCTCGCCCCCTTCATCCCGCTCTTCCATCGGGTCATCCAGCAGGGCTCCTTCGAGGGGCTGCTCGTGGACGTCGCCGACTACATCCACGTGCCCGATGGTCCCGGCGTCATCCTGGTGGGACACGACGTCGACTACGGCATCGACTCGGTGGGTGGGCGCACGGGGCTCCTGACGGTGCGCAAGCGGGCCGGCGACGTCCCGCTCGCGGAGCTGCTCCAGGACACGCTGCGCCGGGCCCTCGGGGCGGCGAAGCAGATCGAGGAGGACCCCAGCTCCGGGATCCGTTTCGACTTCGGCCAGGTCGAGGTGCAGCTGCTCGACCGGCTCGCTGCGGGAAACGACGCCGCGGGCTTCGAGGCCGCGAAGGGGGGCGTGGAGAGCGTGGCCGCGCAGCTCTACGGCGGCGGGGCGACCGTGTCGCGCGTCACCGAGGAAGATCTCCGCAAGCCGCTCTCGTTCTGCGCCAACGCGAACCAGGCCGTCGAGGTCAAGAGTCTGCTGGACCGGCTGGGTGCCGCACCGGACGCAGTGGCGGAGGTGCCGGGTCCGCAGGTCCCCGGGCAGACCGCGTGGGACATCTCGGTCGAGCAGCTCAAGCAGCTGCGGGACACCCGGGCCGACTTCGTACTCGTCGACGTCCGCGAGGACCACGAGGTGGCGATCTGCGAGATCGGCGGCACCCAGATCCCGATGGGCCAGCTCGGTGCGCGCATGTCCGAGCTCGATCCGGGGGGTCACATCGTCGTGCACTGTCACGTCGGCGGCCGCAGTGCCGCGGCGGTCAACGCCCTGCGCGATGCGGGCTACGGCAACGTGTGGAACCTGCAGGGCGGGATCCGCGCCTGGATCCAGCGGATCGACCCCGACCTGCAGGACTACTAGCGGGCCGGGCGGAGTGGATCAGCACGCGGGGGAGTCCGATCGGGCCGATCGCCTGCGCGAGGCTCTCGAGGCCATCGACGCCGCCAACGCGGACGACCCGAACCGCATCGAGGTGCGGGGTCTCGCGCGCCCCAAGGAGCAGGCCCACGCCGAGCTCGCCAGCGAATGGGTGGAGCGTCTGGATCCCGATGCCAGCGACGCGTTGCGCCTGGCCGCGCGGGCCCACCACCTGCGTCGTTGGGAGATTCCGCGCAGCGACTACCCGATGGGTCGAGCGGGCTACCACCGCTGGCGCCGGGCCCTGCAGGAGCATCACGCCGCCGTGGCCGACCGCATCCTCGCAGACCGGGGCTGGGACGAGGCGACACGGGACCGCGTCGGCGCGATCGTGCGCAAGCGGGGGCTCGGGCGGGACCCGGAGGTACAGGTCTTCGAGGACGCGCTGTGCCTCGTCTTCGTCGAGACCCAGTTCGCGGCACTGCGCGAGCAGATGGCCGACGACGACAAGCTCGCCGGGGTCGTCCGCAAGACCGCGGCGAAGATGAGCCCGAAGGCGCTCGAGCAGGTCGCGGCACTGCCGCTCGCGCCGCGCGACCTCGCACTGGTCGAGCGGGCGCTACAGTCCGCGGCTCCTTCTTCGAGCACCAAAGAGCCCGGGTCTTCCGAGCCCGGCACTCCCTGAACCCTTCGATCCGCGAGGAACCCCCCAGGTGCAGGTACGAGACGGCTTCAGCGAGACGGTGGGCAACACGCCGCTCATCAAGCTCCGCAAGGCTTCCGAGCTCACGGGCTGCGAGATCTATGGGAAGGCCGAGTTCCTGAACCCCGGAGGCTCGGTGAAGGACCGTGCGGCGCTCCACATCATCCTGGACGCGGAGCGCGATGGCCGTCTGCAGCCCGGCGGTGTCGTCGTGGAAGGCACCGCGGGCAACACGGGGATCGGTCTCGCGCTGGTCGGGAACGCGCGGGGCTACCGCACCGTGATCAGCATGCCCGAAACCCAGAGCCAGGAGAAGAAGGACATGCTCCTGCTCTGCGGGGTCGACCTGCGCTGCTTCCCCGCGGTGCCCTTCAAGGACCCGAACCACTACGTCCACCAGGCCGAGCGCATCGCCGAGGAGCTGGCGAAGACCGAGCCGAACGGGGTCCTCTACGCCAACCAGTGGGACAACCTCTCGAACCGGGAGGCGCATGTCCGCTCGACGGGCCCCGAGATCTGGGAGCAGACCGACGGGAAGGTCGACGCCTTCACCTGCGCGATCGGCACCGGAGGCACCCTGGCGGGCGTCGGCCTCTTCCTGAAGGACAAGAAGAAGGAGGTGCGCATCGTCGCCGCCGACCCGATGGGCGCCTCCATGTACAGCTGGATCAAGACCGGCGAGCTGAAGGGCGAAGGCAGCTCGATCTCCGAGGGCATCGGCCAGGGCCGTGTGACGGGCAACATCGACGGCGCCCCCTTCGACGACGCGATGCAGATCCCCGACGAGGAGATGCTCCCGGTGGTCTTCGACCTGCTCAAGGAAGAGGGGCTCTGCCTGGGCGGATCGAGCGGGATCAACGTCGCGGGTGCCATCCGTCTCGGCAAGGAGATGGGTCCCGGGCACACGATCGTGACGGTGCTGTGCGACTACGGCACCCGCTACCAGTCGAAGATCTTCAATCCCGTCTTCCTCCGCGAGAAGGGGCTGCCGGTGCCCTCCTGGCTCGAGTGAGCCCGACCTCACCGCGCGGAACCGGCTTCCTCGGGAGTCCTCGCGGGCGTGAGACGGACGGCTTCGACGCCGTCGTGCTGGGAGTGCCCTACGACCTCGCCACCGGCGGTCGGTCCGGCGCGCGCGAGGGGCCCGAGGCCATCCGGCGCGCGTCCCCACACCTCGACTGGGAGACTCGCCACTGGCCCTGGCCCTTCGCGCTGGGCGAGCGCCTGCGAATCCTCGACTACGGAGACCTGGAGTTCGAGCCGGGCCGCGGCGACGAGATGATGGCCGATCTCGAGACGACGGCGCGCGAGCTCGTCTCCGGAGGCCGCACCCTGCTCACCTTCGGTGGGGACCACTTCATCTCGCTGCCCCTGCTGCGCGCCCACGCGGCCCTCCACGGGCCGCTCTCGCTCATCCACTTCGATGCGCACGGCGACATGGAACCCATCGAGGACGATGTGCTCCACCACGGCAACCTGTTCCGCCGTGCCATCGAGGAGGAGCTGGTCGATCCGGCCCGATCGGTCCAGGTCGGTCTGCGGACCGAGCACGAGGTGCCGGGCGAGCCCTATCCGTTCACCGTGCTCGACGCCGACCACGTCGTGAGCACGCCGCCCGCCGAGCTCGCGGCCGAGATCCTGCGGGTCTGCGGCGACGCGGCCGTCTACCTGAGCTTCGACATCGACTGCCTCGACCCGGCGTTCGCACCGGGCACCGGCACCCCCGTGCCCGGGGGGCCCGACACGAACCGCGTCCTCCGGGTGATCCGGGCCCTCACGCCCTGCCACCTCGTGGGCATGGACGTGGTCGAGGTGGCTCCCGCCTACGACCACGCCGAGCTCGCCGCCCTGGCGGCCGCATCGATCGCATGGGAGCTCCTCCACGTGGTGGCATCTCGCCGCTAGCTGCAGCGCTTCGCGTTCGCTTGCGGGGTCTGCAGCTCGTGCAGACCCTTCTCCTGCTCTGGGGACGGCCGCTCCGGGTGCTCCCCACCCCGAAACGGGCATCGATCGAACGTGAACGACCGTTCGTTCATCGCTAGCCTTCCGGGTCCCGGAGACCGCCTGCGCAGGAGACGACCCATGGCCACGGCCACCCAGCCCACCGCACCGCCCGACGACTTCAACATCATCCACCCCGACGGCTACGCGGAGTGGGGCTACCCGCACCACGTCTGGACGCGGCTGCGTGCCGAAGACCCGGTGCACTGGTGGGACGACACCGAAGGCCTGCCCTTCTGGGCCATCACCAAGCACGCCGACATCACGGAGATCTCGAAGCGGCCGGACATCTTCATCAGCGATCCGCGCATCGTGGTCCTGCACGAGCCCGAGCGCCGGGACGAGATGGAGATGCAGTTCCCGAAGACCCTGATCCAGATGGACGGCGAACAGCACACCGCCTTCCGCAAGATGATCAGCAGCCGCTTCACGCCGCGCGCGCTCTCGAAGATCCACGACGACATCGAGGCGATCGGGAAGGAGATCGTCGATGACCTGATGGACGAGGGCCTCGAAGGTGAGTGCGACTTCGTGGAGAAGATCTCCGCGCCGCTGCCCATCGCGGTGATCGGGTGGCTGCTGGGCGTGCCGAAGCCCGACTGGCCCCTGCTCTTCGATTGGACGAACCGCATCATCGGCGCCGGCGACGAGGAGTTCACCCAGGATGGGCAGACGCCCCAGGAGAGCTCGCGAGCCGCCATGGTCGAGCTCTTCACCTACTTCACCAAGATGGTGGAGGAGAAGAAGAAGAACCCGCAGGACGACCTGATCACCCTCTTCACGCAGCTCGAGTACCAGGGCAAGCCGCTCGAGTTCATGGACGTCCTCGCCTGGTGCCTGATCATCGTCGTGGCTGGCAACGAGACGACCCGCAACGGCACCAGTGGCGGCATGCTGGCCTTCATCGAGCATCCCGACGAGATGCGGAAGCTCCAGCAGCAGCCGGGGCTGCTCAAGGATGCGGTCGAGGAATGCGTTCGCTGGGCGACCCCGATCATCCACTTCGCGCGCACCGCGACCCGGGACTACGAGATCCGGGGCAAGACCATCCGCGAAGGGCAGCCCGTCGCGCTCTTCTATCCCTCCGCGAATCGCGACGAGGACATCTTCGAGGACCCCTTCCGCTTCCGGATCGACCGCAAGCCGAACCGGCACCTGGGCTTCGGGATCGGCGAGCACTTCTGCGCCGGCTCGCACGTGGCGCGGCTCGAGATGGCGATCGCCTACAAGTACCTGCTGCCGCGGATCGAGGAGATCGAGCTCGCCGGACCGGTATCGCGGCTTCGCTCGACCCTGGTAGGCGGCGTGAAGCACCTGCCCATCCGCTACAAGCTCAAGCCGGCCTGAGCCGTTGCAGGAGCTTCGGGGGAAGACCGCCGTCGTCACCGGCGGAGGGAGCGGTATCGGCCGCGGAATGGCCGTGGCTTTCGCGGAAGCCGGCATGCGGGTGGCGGTGGCGGACGTCGACGCCGACGCCGCGGGGGCGGTCGCCGAGGAGCTTCGAGCGCGAGGGGTCGAAGCCGGGAGCTTCGGGACCGACGTCATGCAGCGGGAGTCCGTCGCCGCACTCGCGGACGCGGTCTACGAGCGCTTCGGGGGCGTGCAGCTGCTCTGCAACAACGCGGGAGTCAGCACCTTCGGTCCGGCCGTCCAGGCGACCGATGCCGACTGGGACTGGGTCCTCGGCGTCAATCTGCACGGCGTGATCCACGGCTTGCAGGCCTTCCTGCCGCGCATGCAGGGGCAGGAAGGCGAGAAGCACGTGGTCAACACCGCATCCATCGCCGGCATGCAGGGGCTGCCGATCCTGGGGCCCTACGTGGCGAGCAAGTTCGCGGTGGTGGGCTTGACGGAGACCCTGCGCCTCGAGGGGTCCTCCTGGGGACTGTCCGCCTCCGTCCTGTGTCCCGGAAACGTGCAGACCGGCATCGCGAACAGCCGACGGAACCGACCGCAGGGGCTCGGGGAGGAGGCTGTCCATCCGGGAATCGAGAAGCGCGTGCACTCCGGCATCTCGGCGGGGATCGACCCCGAAGCCGTGGGACGCATGGTGCGCGACGCCGTCCTGCGCGACGATCTCTACGTGTTCACCCACGCCGAGCATCGCGCCGAGCTGAAGGAGCGCTTCGATCGCATCCTGTCGGCCTTCGACGTGCTCGACGAAGGGAGCAGCTAGGGAAGGTCTGCACAGGGTGGACCCTGCAGCGAGCGAGCCAGCAGGTCGCGAGTGGCCCGGAGGTTTGCGGTGAGCGTTTCGGTCGGCTCGGGAGAGACACCCCACGCGGAAGAGTGGCAGCGCTGCTTCGGCTGGATCGAGCAGGAGCTGGGGGGTCGCATCGTTCGCGCCGAGCGCCAGCCGCGCTGGCGCCCCGCCTGGTTCCTCGACCTCGAACGGGGTGGCGAGACCGTGCCCCTCTACTTCCGCGGCGACCGCGGAGAGGCGGACCACGGCCGCTACGCGCTCGAGCACGAAATGAAGGTCCTGCAGGTGCTCGAGAAGAACCGCATTCCGGTTCCCCACATCCACGGCTTCTGCCCCGATCCGCGCGGCATCGTGATGGAACGCTGCCCGGGCCGCGCGAACCTCGAGACCGCCGAGGACGACGACGAGCGACAGGCGGTGCTGGCAGACTACATGGAAGTGCTGGCGCGCATGCACGCCATCGATCCCGCCGAGTTCGAGGCCGTCGGTCTCGAGCGACCGGACTCGCCCCAGAGCATCGGTCTCGGAGATCTCGACCTGTGGGAGCGCGGCTACCGCAAGCAGAAGCGGCGGCCCGAGCCGGCGATCGAGTTCGTGCTCGGCTGGGTGCGGCGAAACGTGCCACACGACCGCGACCGGGTGTCCTTCCTGTGCGCCGACGCCGGGCAGTTCCTCTTCGATGCCGGCCGCGTGACCGCCGTGCTCGACCTCGAGCTGGCCTGTCTGGGGGACCCGGTGGCCGACCTGGCAGGCATGCGTTGCCGCGACCTCTCCGAGCCCCTGGGCGACCTCCGTCGCGGCATTGCCCACTACGAGCAGATCACCGGCGAGCCCGTCGACCGCAGCGTGATCGACTTCCACACGGTCCGCTTCGCGATCGTCACGCCGCTGGCCGTCGCCCATCTGGTCGCGAATCCGCCGCCCAGCCTCGACTTCGTCCAGTACCTGGGCTGGTACCTCGTCTACGGTCGCGCGCCCATCGACGTCATCGCACGGGAGATGCAGGTGGAGCTCGAGCCCGTCGAGGTGCCCGGAGCCGAGCCCACCCGTCACAGCCCCGGGCACGACGCGATGTCGGGCATGCTCGCGGGCCACGCCGAAGAGCTCGCGGGAGACGACGACTGGGCCGCGCATCGTCTGGATCCCGCGATCCGGCTGGCCGAGTACCTGCGGCGCGCGGACCGGATGGGGCCCGCCATCGAGGCGGCCGACCTCGACGACGTCGCCGAGCTGCTGGGTCGTCGCCCCGACAGCTGGTCCGAGGCCGACGCGGCTCTCGAAGAGCTGGTGCTCGAGGAGGACCCGGACCTCGAGGTCGCACTGGTCGGCTACTTCCACCGCCGTGCGCTGCGTCAGGAGGCCATCGTCGATCCGGTGATGCGCGAGCTGCGTGGCGCGACCATCCAGCCGATCGATTGATCGCGGAGCCCCGAAGCTCAGAGCCAGGCGGTCAGGGTGGCCAGCGCACCGCGCAATAGCGGCATCAGCAGGCGTCGGTACGCGAACCCGTCGTAGTGGTCGCGGTAGCGGTCGAGCCGCTCCTCGAGATCGCTTCTCGTGTACAGCCGGCCGTCCGCGACGACGGCCACGAGAGTGTCGAGCGCCGCGACGTCACGCGTCGGGTCTTCGCGAAAGACAGCCAGGTCGGCGGGAGCGCCGGGAAGCAGGCGGCCCGCGTCCTCGCGTCCGAGGAAGTCCTGGGAGACCCGCGTCGATGCGGCCAGTGCCTCCGCGTCGGACAGCCCCGCCGCGACCAGCAGGGAGATCTCCCGATGGAGGCTCGCGCCCGGTACGACGTTCGGTGCGTTGGCGTCGCTGCCCGTGTGGATGGGTACGCCCGCCGCGTGCAGGGCCTTCACGGTACGGGCCATGCGCCGGGTGGCCTGATCGACCATCTCCACGGTCTCGGCCGAGACGAAGCGTCCGGGGCTGAAGCCGACCTCGCCGCTGAACACACCGTCGCGCAGGTGGGGGATCCAGAGCTGCATGGTCGGAGTGGCCCGCCAGCGCTCCCAGTCCGACGAAACCACCGGGCCCTCGACGGCGACGAGGGTGGGCGTGTGGGACACGCGATCCCGCAGGCTCGTCCTGACGACGTGCTCGATCCAGGCGTCGTCCAGCCGCAGCCAAGCCTCCAGGAAGTAGGGGTAGTCGAGCCGTTCGTCCTGGAACGGCGGATGCACGCCGCGAAGATGCTGGACGTCGTCGATGCGCGCGTGCTCGAAGGCGACGGACTGCGGCGTGTGTCCGATCAGCGGCAGGCCGCGCGCATGGGCGGTCTCGCGCAGGGCAGAGAGAGTGGCCTCGTCGAGATGGTCGTAGGCCTTGATGCAGTGGGCACCGGCGTCGGCCAGCTCCAGGACGGCCTCCCGCCCCTCCTCGGGGCTGTTCACCACCCGGGCGCCCGGCAGCACCGGGTCGGGCCCGTCCAGCCAGTCACCGCAGCCGAAGAAGCGAGGGCCCGGCATGCCTCCCTCTGCGATCCGCTCTCGCAGCGCGTCGAGCTCCCGGGGCGGCGTGCCGCCGGCGATCCGGACGGTCGTCACCCCGTGGAGCAGGAAGAGCAGCGCCGTGTACTCGTCATCGCCGGGAAGTCCGGGCGTCGGAAGGTGGGCGTGCATGTCCGTGAGGCCGGGGAGGACGAAGGTGTCGGTCGCGGCTCCCGGTGCGCCCGGCCCGGCCGCCGAGATCTCGTCGATGAGTCCGCCTTCACCCCGCAAGCGGACGGGCCCGCTGCGCCGCCCGCCGGGCTCCACCAGGGTGACCCGTCCGAGCTCGAAGCCCTGGGCGGGTGCCGGAAGGGCGGGTGGGACCTGCAGCGCCAACCCCACGATGAGCCCGGCGCAGACGACTCCCGAGACCCCGACCAGGCCTGCGGCACCGACGAGCCTCCCCAGTCGCTGCATGGCCGCCAAGCCTACCAGCGGCAGCGATCGATCGAAGGGGCTCAGGTCACTGCCCGGGATGGCCGAACGGGGGTGAGTGGCGGCCCCGGTGCCGACGCGCTACTCACCCGCCCAACGCGGGTAGAGAAAGAGACATCTCCCGCTCCGCAGCGACACAACAGGACCTCACGCTCGAAACGTTCGAGCCCCCTCCCAGGTCGCGCTGCCCACTCTTCGACGAGATCTCGTCGATCCCGCCCTTTTCTGTTGTACGGGTCGGAACACAACGACCGCGGGCGCACTGCATCGGCAGGGCTGCGCGGTGGAGACCCAGCTCATTTCCATGGCTGCACCTTCGAACGACACCTCCTCCAACTACGACCACTCGAAGCTCGAACGCCCCGATCGCGGGCCCGAGAGCTTCGAGCACTTCGGGCTCCACGCCACGGTCCTGCGCGGCGTGGGCGCTGCGGGCTTCGAGAGCCCGCGACCCATCCAGGCCGACACCGTCCCGGCAGCGATGCGCGGACGCGACGTGCTCGGGCTGGCACAGACCGGTACGGGCAAGACGGCGGCGTTCGCGCTGCCCCTGCTGGACCGCTTCGCGCGAGAGCGAAGCCGCAAGGGCCCCCGAGCTCTCGTGCTGGCGCCGACCCGGGAGCTCGCGACGCAGATCGACGCCGAGATCCGCACCCTGTCCCGCTACACGAAGATCCGGACCGTGCCCGTCTACGGGGGCGTGCCGGTGGGCCGGCAGCGCCAGGCCCTGCGGCGGGACCCCGAGATCGTGGTCGGCTGTCCGGGCCGCGTCCTCGATCTGGTCGGCCAGCGGGCCCTGCGCCTCGACGGAATCGAGACCCTGGTCCTCGACGAAGCGGACCACATGTTCGACATGGGCTTCCTGCCGGACCTGAGGCGGATCCTTGCCGCGCTTCCACCCCGGCGACAGAACCTGCTCTTCTCGGCGACCATGCCCCGCGAGATCCGCGGTCTGGCCGACGAGCTGCTCGATCGCCCGCACGTGGTCGAGCGCAACGCCGCCGGCCCGGCGCACACCATCGAGCACCTGCTGATCGCAGTCGCCGAGGACCGCAAGCGTGATCTGCTCGAGCAGCTCCTCGAAGAAGAGAATTGTCGCTCGGCGATCGTCTTCACGCGGACGAAGCACCGCGCACGCCGACTGGCCCAGCAGCTCGACCGCTCGGGCTTCCGCGCCGTTGCCCTGCAGGGCAACATGAGCCAGTCCCAGCGCGATCGAGCCATGAAGGGATTCCGGCAGCAGCGCTTCGACGTGCTCGTCGCGACGGACATCGCCGCCCGCGGGATCGACGTCCGCGGCGTGTCGCATGTCGTCAACTACGACGTTCCGAACACCCCGGAGGCCTACACCCACCGCATCGGGCGGACCGGTCGCTCGGAGCGGGAAGGGACGGCGCTCACCTTCGCGACCCGGGCCGACGGAGCCTGGCTGCGGGCCACCGAGCGGAAGCTGGGCGCGCCGATTCCGCGCCGTCGCGTGGACGGCTTCGAAGGCGAGAAGATCGAGAACGGTCCGTCGCGTGGCGGATCGCGGTCGGGCTCCAAGGCTCGCAGCGGCCGGGGCGGAGCGGCTCCCGGCGAATCCCGCAAGCGGCGACCGCGTCGCGGAACGGGTCGCTCGCGCGGCGCGTCGCGCGGCCAGCGGAGCTGACCCCGTGTCGGGTGTGGCGGATGCGGGGCCCCGGTCCGCGCGCAGAGGCGTCTGGGACCCGATCCGCCGAAGCCTCGGTCGTGGCTATCTGCGCGCGATCGGTTGGAAGATCGAAGGCGAGGTGCCCGCGGTGCCCCGCTTCGTCGCCATCGCGGCGCCCCACACCTCCTACTGGGATTTCCCGCACATGATGGCGTTCGGCTTCGCGACCGGGCAGTACATCTCCTTCCTCATGAAGGCGTCCATGTTCGTCGGACCCCTCGGTGTGCTCCTGAGACGGATGGGCGGCATCCCGGTCGACCGGAGTGGCGCCTTCGGCATGGTGGAGTCGGTGGTGCGCGAGTTCGAGAGCCGTTCCACGCTCACCGTGGTGATCGCGCCCGAAGGTTCGCGTTCGCGTCGCGACCACTGGAAGTCGGGCTTCTACCAGATCGCCGTGAAGGCGGGTGTTCCCATCGCACTGGGATACATGGACTACGCGCGCAAGGCGGTGGGCTACGGGCCCCTGCTGACTCCGAGCGGCGACGAGCGCGAGGATGCCGCCCGGCTGGCCGCCTTCTACCGCGACAAGCGGGGGCGCTATCCGGAGAAGCAGAGCACGCCGTCCCTTCGGATCCGTGGGTCCGGGCAGAGCGGGTAGCCGCCTCTCGACCTTCAGCGCTCCACGCTGCTCCACCGCAGGGCCATCTTCAGGGTGCCGCTGCGGGTGCGGTACTCGGGCCGGGTGTCGGGACCACAGGTGGCGGTTCCCAGCCCGCGGTGCGCGCAATCGAGGTCCAGTATCACCTCGGCCCGCGGCTCGAGCTGGTTGGTGTGGCTCGCGCGCGCCAGATCACCCTCTGCGTAGTGGCTGGCCGAGAAGTCGAACGGTGCGACCGGGCCCGCGGCCGACTCGATGCGCAATCCGAGCCCCTTGTCGTCCGTGAGCTCGAGCCAGCGGGTGTCCGTGTGGTTTCCGTGCTCCTGCGGGACGATGTAGGGCACGTACTCGTCCGCGACGCTGCCGTGGTAGAGACCGAACGCCGCGCCTGCGAAACGGTCGCAGTAGCTCTCGTGCGGGCCCCGCCCGTACCAGCGAAGTCTCTCGTAGACGGCCGCCAGACGCATCGTGACACCGATCCGGGGCAGGTCCTCGAGGCCCTTCGGAATCCGGAACTCGCAGCTCAGATCGACGACGCCGGGCTCGGCCAGCCGATAGACCTGCCGGTGCCCGACCCCGCACTCCGCCAGCCGGTCGATGGTGACGACGACGCTTCCGTCGCGCTTGCGGGTTCCCCGCACCGCGCTCCTCTGGAAGACCAGCTGCTCGAGGCCCAGCTCCCGCCAGCGCTTCTGGTTCAGTCCTTCGCCCCCGATGGGGTGGTGGGAGTCGTTGTCGGTGAGGGCCCGATGGAGCTGCAGCTGCGGGCCTTCCAGCAGGGGCGAGATCTTCCGGCCCCGGGGTCCGAGCTCGAGGTGATTGAGCACGCCGCGCTCGCGGTCGACCTCGATCCGCACCCCCTCGCCCTGGGCGATCACCGAGCCGTTCGCGCTCTCGAGCTCGAAGGGTGTTCCCGCGCCGGCCCGCTTGCGCGCCGGAGCGCGCCTCGTGGGAGCGCGCCTTGCTGGAGCGCGCCTTGCTGGAGCGCGCCTCGCAATAGCCAGCTGGTCCCAGGCGACCTCGTGGCCCTTCTTCGCCCAGGGCAGGTCGCGGGCGAGCTCGAAGCGCACGGTGAGCAGCGCCTCCTGGCCGGGCTCGAGGTCGACCTCCCGCAGCGCGAGATCGACGTCCTCGATCATCCCGGGCCCGGTGCGCAGCTTCGGAAGGGTGCCCCGCTGGACGCTGCGTCCGTCCACGATGACCTCGAAGCGCCCGCGCAGCCCCGACAGGTCGGTGAAGTGGCGGCGATTCTCCACGCGGATCTGCCCGCGCCTGGCGTTTCGCGCCGTCACCCGCACCGGCTGGAAGAGCTTGCGGCACTCTTCCATGGCCGGATGCGGGGTGCGGTCCGGCCACACCAGCCCGTTGATGCAGAAGTTCCGGTCGTTGGGCTCGTCGCCGAAGTCGCCCCCGTAGGCCCAGTACACGCGCCCCTGCTCGTCCTCCCGGAGCAGGCCCTGGTCGACCCAGTCCCAGATGAAGCCACCCTGGAGGCCGTGCCAGGTGTCGATCGCCTCCCAGTAGTCGTGCAGACTGCCGTTGCTGTTTCCCATGGCGTGGCTGTACTCGCACATGATGAGCGGGCGCTCGCCGTGTCCGGACTTCGCCCAGGACACGATGTCCTCGATCGCCGGGTACATGGGGCAGATGACGTCGGTGGTCGCGTGGTCCCGATACCAGTTCCAGTCGAGTCCGCCCTCGTAGTGGAGGGGTCGCGTCGGGTCGTAGCGCCGCACCCAGGCGGCCGGTCCGTCGAAGTCCTGTCCGGCCCCCGACTCGTTGCCGAGGGACCACAGGATGATGGAGGGATGGTTCTTGTCGCGCTCCACCATGCGCTGGATGCGCGCGTGGATGGCGGCCGCCCACCGCGGATCGTCGGACAGGCTGCGCAGGTGCGCGTGGGACTCGACGTTCGCCTCGTCGACGACGTAGAGACCGTACTCGTCGCAGAGGTCGTACCACTCGCTCTGGTTCGGGTAGTGGGCGGTCCGGACCGCGTCGAAGTTGAACTGCTTCATTCGCTCGATGTCGGCGATCATCGAGGCGCGGGTCACCGCCTTGCCGCGCGAATCGTCGTGCTCGTGCCGATTGACGCCGTGGATGACCACCGGCTCTCCGTTCACCAGCAGCTCGCGGTCGCGAACTTCGACGCGCCGGAAGCCGATCCGCTGACGCACCGCCTCGCGCTCGTTCCCGTCGGGATCGCGCAGGCTGACCACGGCGGTGTAGAGATCGGGTGTCTCCGCCGACCAGCGCCGGGGCTTCCGCACGGGCTCCCGGAATCGGACCCGGTGGCCTCGGAAGAGGTAGGGGTTCGGAACGGCGGGGACCTCGGCGTCGAGAGGCTTGCGGAACACCGCGCGACCGCGCGGGTCGAAGAGCGACAGCTCCACGCGCCATCCCGTGATCGCAGGGCGCGTGAAGCCCACCTCGATGGTGGCGTCCAGGCGCCCGGTCTCGAGGTCGTCTTCCAGGGCGCCGTCGAGCTTGAGGTCCGCCAGGTGGGTCTCGCCCGTCGCGTAGCAGTAGACGCTCCGGTAGAGGCCCGCCATGAACCAGTGGTCCTGGTCCTCCAGATAGGTGGCGTCGGACCAGCGGACCACCATCGCCGCGATCAGGTTCTCGCCGTGGGCGCGCAGGTGCGGGGTCAGGTCGAACTCTGCGGGAAGGCGGGAGTCCTTGCTCATGCCCAGTGGCTCGCCGTTCAGCCACAGGTAGAGGACGCTCTCGGCGCCGCCGACGTGAAGTACCACCCGGCGCTCGCGCCAGCTGTCGGGCAGCTCGAAGCGACGGCGGTAGAGGCCCGTGGGATTCTCCTTCGGCACCCGCGGCGGCGGGCCCAGGAAGGGCATCTGCACGTTCGTGTAGTGGGGGCGGTCCCAGCCCTCGCAGGTCCAGTTCGAGGGCACGGGGAGGGTGGCCCAGCTCGAGTCGTCGAAGCGGCGGGTGGCGAAGTCGGGAGGGACTGCGTCGGGAGAGTCCACCAGGGCGAAGCGCCAGGGACCGTCCAGTGAGAGGAAGAAGGGTGACTCTTCGCGCTCGCCGTTCCGAGCCGTGTGGGCGCTGGGGAAGGGGACGAGCGGGCTGCGCGCGGGCAGCCGTCCCCAGCCGACCAGCTCGGGTCGCTCCCAGCTGCGTGCCGGGTCGATGGCGCTCACCCGGGCTTCACCGCGCAGGTCGCCATGTACTCGCAGAGACGACTGCTCAGCGGTCCCTGCCACTCGGCCTCGCTGCGCCGGCATTCGTCGAAGCCCACGATCGTGAAGCCGGCCGCGATCTGCCCGCCGATCAGATCCCCGAGAGCGTGGCCGAACTCGAGGGGCTCGCCGCGCTCGCGCTTGGCGTCCAGCTCCGCGGCGGGCAGGTCGCGCAGGTCCGAGAAGGGAATCCGGTAGCGCAGCCGCTCCTCGCCGCAGCGGTCGTAGAGCTCGTTGTCGAACACGAAGCAGGCCGGGTTGAGGAAGCCGGCCAGGAGTCTTCCGCCGGGTCGCAGGACCCGGAAGGCTTCGCGCCAGACCGGCAGGACGTCGGCCGCGAAGACGTTCGACACCGGATGGAAGACGAGGTCGAAGCAGGCGTCGGGGAAGGCCGACAGCTCCGCCATGTCTCCCTGCTGGGTGCGGATCTCGAGATCGTTCTCGGCCGCGACCTCGCGGTCGCGCGCGAGCTGGGCGGGAGAGTTGTCGAAGACGGTCACCCGCGCCCCTGCCGCGGCGAGGAGCGGCCCCTGCTGTCCCCCGCCCGAAGCGAGCAGCAGCAGGTCCCGCCCGGTGACGTCGCCTCCGAACCAGTCGCGCGGGGTGGGATGCAGTCCGATCAGGACGACGGACCAGTCGCCCCGGCGCGCGTCGGCGATCGCCGCCGCGTCGACGGGACGCGTCCACATGTTGCCCTCGGCGACCTGTCGGTCCCAGGCCTCGCGGTTGTAGGCGACGGGGTCGCAGTCCGGAGCGGCTCGTTGTTCGACGGTCAAGGGGGGACCCCTCCGATCGGCGCTCTCCCGAAGGTAGCCCTCCCGAAGGGAGCTGGGCCTGCCCCTCGGGCTCGTCCGATCCGGGACCGCTCCCCGGGTCGGTCCTACGACCGGCGTTCGCGGAGCCGCTTCGCGGCCTCCTCGACCAGCAGCCGCGATCCCTCGAACTCGATGGCGCGCGCCGCCTCTTCCGGTGGCAGCCAGCAGAGCGCGCGATCCTCGTCCGCCGCGACCTCCTCGACGAAGTCCATCAGGAAGTAGAGGGCGCGGACCTCCTCGGACACCTTCGTCTTCCCGGCCGTCTTGGCTGCCGCGTCGTCGGCCCGGTAGCGGTCGACGCCGAGCTCCTCGAGGATCCCACCGACCACGCCCGACTCCTCTCGGACCTCGCGCACCGCCGTTTGCTCGGGCGTCTCGCCCGCCTCGATGTGGCCCTTCGGGAGGACCCAGTGCTGGCCGTCCCGGCTGCGAACCAGCAGCAGGCGCAGTCCGTCCGTCCCGTCGTTTCGCGCCACGACTCCCCCCGCATGAGTCATCTCCTGCACGCCCCGCCTCCTCGCGGGCCAGGATACCCGAGGCGCGTGGGGCGACACCGTCGAGGGCCAGACCGTGTTACGGTCCCGCGATGGCGAGCTTCGTACTGGTGCACGGAGCCTGGCACGGGGGGTGGTGCTGGGAGAAGACCCTGACGGCCCTGCGCGCCGCGGGTCACTCCGCGGTCGCGCCCGACCTGCCCGGGCACGGCGACGATCCGACCGCGCATTCCGACGTGGACTTCGCGGCCTACTGTGATCGCGTCTGCGACGTGATCGACTCCCTCCCCGGCGAGCAGGTGCTGGTGGGCCACAGCCTCGGAGGTTTCACCATCAGTCAGGTGGCCGAGCACCGCTCGGACCGTCTGCGCTCTCTCGTCTACCTGGCGGCCTTCCTGCCCCACCCCGACGAGTGCATCGAGCTGGCGGCCCTGACCGGGCACGCTTCGGACGGCCTCCGAGCCGGCTCGCGAATCAGCGACGACGGCCACTCCATCTGCTTCGATCCGGCCTGCGCTCGCGAGGTCTTCTACGGCGATTGCAGCGACGAAGACGTGGTCCTCGCCCGGCAGCGGATCTGCCCGCAGCCCCAGCAGGTCTTCGGTGCGCGGCTGTCGCTCTCGGCCGCGGGCTTCGGCAGCGTTCCGCGTGACTACATCGTGTGTCTTCAGGACAATGCCGTGCCCGCCGACGCCCAGCAGGAGATGCTCGAGCGCGCGGGCTGTCGCGCCGTCTACACCCTGGACCGGAGCCACTCTCCCTTCTTCTCGGCTCCCGAGGTGCTGGCGAAGATCCTGGGCGAGATTGCCGACGCCTGAGCCGACCCACCGCTTCGTCGCCCTCGACTCGCCGACGGCGCGGCAGAACCCGGTCGGGTACCACGGCTGCCAGGGGCTGTGGTGGACGCGCCCCTCCGAGCGGCCGCGTGTGGCGCTGATCGCCAGCCACTACAACGTCGACTTCAGCGAGCACTACCTGGCGCCGTACATGGCCGCGCGTGGCTACGGCTTCCTGGGATGGAACACGCGCTTCCGCGGCGCCGAGCCCTTCTTCCTGCTCGAGCACGCCCTCGTCGACATCGGCGCCGGCGTCCGCTGGCTGCGAGAGGAAGCCGGCGTCGAGACCGTGGTCCTGCTGGGCAACTCCGGAGGGGGCTCGTTGATGGCCGCCTACCAGTCCCAGGCCCTCGAGCCGAGCATCCGGGCCGGCCACGGACTCGCACTCCCGGACGCAGTGCGACAGCTGCCACCCGCCGATCTGTACGTCTCGCTCAATGCCCATCTGGGCCGCCCACAGGTGCTGACGGCCTGGTTCGATCCGGCGGTGTGCGACGAGAGCGATCCCGCGTCGGTCGACGCCTCCCTCGACATGTACGACCCCCGCAACGGTCCCCCCTACTCGCCGGAGTTCGTAGCGCGCTATCGCGCCGCCCAGGAGGCACGCAACCACCGCATCACGGACTGGGCGCTCGCGGAGCTCGAGCGGCTCCCGGCGCGTGGTGTTCCGGACCGGCTCTTCCATCTCTACCGGACCTGGGCCGATCTCCGCCTGATGGACGGCTCCCTCGATCCCTCGGATCGGCAGGTGGGCGTCTGCTACGCGGGGGATCCGAAGCGAGCGAACTACAGCCCCTTCGGAATCGGAAGCTCGAATACCCTGCGGACCTGGCTCTCCATGTGGAGTCTACGGGAGTCCGACTGCGGCGCGGGTCCCCACCTGGCCCGTATCCGCCAGCCGTCGTTGGTGGTGCAGAGCCTGGCAGACACCGGCTGCTTCCCCAGCGATGCGCGCGCGATCCACGAGGGACTCGGCGCCGAGGACAAGCAGCTCGAGTGGGTGGCCGGGGATCACTACCTCGTCGAGCCCGACTCCGCGCGCATGGAGGTCGCGGACCGCATCGACGCGTGGATCTCCTCCAGGCTCCCGTAGCGCTACCGTCCCCACCATGGCCGAAGGAGCTGCGCTCGACCGGCGAACGCGCTTCGATCACCGTGTCGAGGACCTCGACCCGGAGACCTTCCTCGGCCGCGACGCTCCCCTGTGGCTCGCGCGCAACGGCGTCCTGGCCGCCCGCGGCGCCCTGGAGTGGGAGCTCCCGCCCCTCGCCCTCGACGTGGACGGTGAGTGCTTCAGCTTCGTCCCCCAGGAAGGCGGACTTCGTATCGAGAGCGGAGTCGCCCAGGGTGCCGCCGTCGCCGTGCTGGGACGGGAGGCCTTCTCGGACTGGATGCAGGACCAGTGCTCGAGCATGGGGCTGGTGCTCGGCGGGCTGGTGGAGATGCGTCGCGGCGGACTCGACGACCTGATCGAGTGGGAGACGGGGCTGCGCGCGCTGCGGGACGGCCGCCCCGCCTATGCGCCCGGTCAGGTGGAGTTCCGGGGGGCGGACGGCGCGCCCCTCGACATCACCCGCAGCTTCCGTCCGGATGACGATCCCGCCGAGATCACGCACTTCCTCGAGCAGGCCGGCTTCCTGCATCTCCGCGGCGTCTTCGACGAAGCGGTGATGGACGAGATCGCGCGCGACATCGACCGCGCAATCCCGGGCTACGCACCGGACGACGGTCGCTCCTGGTGGGCGAGGACCGCTTCCGGTGAGGAGCGTGCCGTCCGGCTCCAGCGCTTCCAGGAACACTCGGAGGCGACCCGCTCGCTGCTTCGCTCCGAGCCCTTCCTCGCCATCGCCGACTACGGCGGCGCGGGCCATCTTCCCCCCGAGCTCTCTCCCGGGCTCAATGCCGTCGAGGCGCTCGTGAAGCCGCTCGAGGTCGTCGAGGGCATCAGCGACCTGCCCTGGCATCAGGACTGCGCGATCGGTCGCCACTCCTACGATTGCTGTTCGATGACCGTCGGCATCTCGGTGACGGGCTCCGACGTGGACAGTGGAGAGCTGGGCGTGCTGGCAGGCTCGCACCGCGCGTCGATCCCGCCCTCGGGCGTCCACCCCCGCGTCGACCTGCCGCGGCGGGCGCTACCGACCGAGAAGGGCGACGTGACCGTCCATCTCAGCTGTACGGCGCACATGAGTCGACCGCCCCGCACGCGGGAACGCCGGGTGCTCTACACGGGGTTCCAGCTCCCGCGCCGCCCCAACGATCTCGTGGCGCCGCCCGACAAGCTCTCGCGCATCCGGGAAGGAGCCCCCAAGGCCATGGGGGCCGAATCGCGCGACCGCCTGGGGCGGACCCTGGGCTTCGAGATCTAGGCCAGCCCTCGAGATCCAGGACCTGGATCCAGGGCTTCGAGCCGGGGCCTCGTCGGGCCTTCAAGGTCGGGCCTCGGCCGGACGATGGAAGGGCTGGAGGTCCCGATGTCGTTCACGCCGGTCCTGGTCGCGGCGCCGTTCCTGTTCGTTGCCGCCCACCTGGCGCGGATCGCCTATGCGAGCCGAGCGCTTCCCGACCGACTGCTGTCGGCCTGCTTCCTGGGCCTCGGTCTGGGCGCACCCCTGCGGCTGATGGCCCTCGAGATCACCACTCGTGCCGGTACCTCGTCGGCGGCGGACCGGCTGAACAGCGGGGGCGACCTCTTCATCGGCTCCGCGATCGTCTGCCTGGTCGCCTTCAGCTGGCAGGTGTTCCGGCGCGACGCGGCGTGGGCGAAAGCCCTGGTCGTGGCTTTTGCGGTCGCGCTCGCCGGTCTCACCGCCGCGGGGATGAGCGAGTTCGGACGCGCACAGAGCGGCTCGGTGGCGACCGCCTTCAACGGTCTGGCGGCCTTCGGGCTGCTGTGGGCCTTCGTCGAGTGCCTCCTCTACTACCGGCAGATGCGACGGCGACAGGCGCTCGGTATGGCCGATCCGGTCGTGGCGAACCGCTTCCTGCTCTGGTCCCTGTGGACCGGCGCCCTGGGCCTGCAGGGTTCGTTGCAGATGCTGCTGCGGGTCGCTCTCCTGATCGACGGCGCCGGCGCCGTCATCCACGCCGGTGGCGATCCCGGCGGACCGTGGCTCGATCTCATCCTGGCACTCAAGCTGAACCTGGCCGTCGTCGCGCCCACGGTGGTCGTCTCGGTGTGGCTCTCCTTCTCGCCACCCGCCGCCTACCGGCGCTGGCTCGAGGCTCAGCCGGAGCCCGACGCCCGGTAGAAGTCGTCGTCTAGCTCGACCCGGCGATACACCGCGCGCACCACCTCGGCGGGCACGTCGAAGACGGCTTCGGACTCGCCGAGTCCCTCCCTTGCCATCCACTCGGGGAGGCGGTCGTCTTCGCTGCCGAAGCCCGCGTCGCGGTTGAACCGCCACTCGTCTTCGAGGACCTGCCAGGCGAGGTCGCCGATGTCGCGGCGCGAGACGGGCGTGCCGGTGAAGGCGCCGTACAGCTCCCGAAGATCGTCGAGGGAGGCGCCCAGGAACATGCAGCAGCCCGAGGAGTCATTGGCCGCGCCCCGCAGCTGCAGCTTCTGCGAGGTCGCGGCCAGCTCCTGGGTGGGGACCGTCGGGTCCAGGCAGAGTCCGGCCGTGTGGTCCGCGCCCATGGCGCTCGTCGCGTAGGTGACGCCCGTGGCGTTCAGGGTGCGTGGCTCCCAGGCAGCGATCGCCTGTCCCTTGACGGCAGGGATGCGTTCGTGGCCGGTGCTCCGACCGACGGAGACCACGCCGTCGCCGATGGTGCGACCCAGCTCGGAGCCGCGTCCGATCTCGTCGAGGAGCTGCTTCATGCCCGACAGATCCCCGTAGTCGAGGCGGCCGGAGTCCATGTAGACGCCGATGGCGGCGCCGATCTCGATCGTGTCGACCCCGACGTCGTCGCAGAGGCGATCCAGCTGCGCGACCTCCTCCCAGGTCTCGATCCCGCAGTTGGCTCCCAGCAGCGCCAGCGTCTCGAACTCGAGAGAAGAGGTCTCGTGCTCGCCCGCCGGCGAGTTCACCTGGTTGGCGCACTGCACCACGCAGCCCGTCATGCAGCCCTGCATCGAGCCGCCGCGCTCGGCATAGCTCTCGACGATACCCGAGCCGTCGAGCCGGTCGGCGAAGTCGGCGCGTCCCTGTCGGCGGTTGTGGGTGGGCAGCGAGCCCAGGAGGTTGGCGACCTGGACGAATGCGCTGGTGCCGTGTTCGTAGACGGCCGCCGCCTTCCGCTTCCGTTCGCGGAAGCCCGCCAGCAGCCCTTCGAAGCGCTCCGGATCGGCGGCGGACCGGGTCGTCGCGTTGCCGGGGCTGACCGCGATGTACTTGAGGCCCTTCGCGCCCATGACGGCGCCGAGACCGCCCCGCGCCGCGTGCCGCGTCGGGCGACGTTCCCTGCGGTCACTGCAGGCGATGGAGGCGCTGCGCAGCCCCAGCTCTCCGGCGGGGCCGCACACCGCGAACGAGGCGGGCCGGGGGAATCGCTCCGCCAGCCGTTCGCAGGTCTCGTAGTTGAAGCGCCCGCGATCCGCGCTGGCCTCCACCAGACGCGCGCCTTCGGAGTCGATCTCCAGACCGAAGAGGCAGGCCGGGCTGCGGGGTTCGCCGCTGACGACGATCGCGCGCACACCGAGCTTCATCAGGTGCTGGCCGAGATCGCCACCGGCGTTGGCCTCCTTGATGCCTCCGGTGAGCGGGCTCTTGGCGCCGAAGGAGACCCGGCCCGAGGTCGGGACCGCGCTGCCGGAGAGCAGGCCGGGCGCCACCACGAGCCGGTTCTGCGGCCCGAGCGGGTCGCAACGCGGATCGCACTCGAGACGCAGCAGGCGCGCCGTCAGCGACCGACCCCCGAGCAGCCGAAAGCCCTCGGGAAGGGGATCCCAGCGGAGCTTTCGGGTGCCGACGTCCACGCGCAGGATGCGGTCGTGTCGGTCGGGCGGATCGCGGCGAGCCGCATGCGCTGCAGTCTGCGACATCGCGACAGGCTACAGCAGGGCCTCCCGAAAGGCCGATTGCAGAGCGCTCTCACGGGAATGGGCCAGCTGGTGCAGCCAGATCTCGTCTCGCATGCCCTCGCGCGATCCGCGCAGGATGCGCAGCTCGCCCGCGCGGCGATACGGCTCCACCAGGTCGGCGGGTAGCACGCAGGCGCCGACACCTCGTCGCGTCAGCTCGAGGGCGACGTCGGTCGCGCCGCCGACCCACGCCCGCACGCGGCCGCGCGGGAAGCGCCGGCGCCCGTAGTGGTGGGAGACCCAGCGATCGATCAAGGGCTCACGACGGAAGTAGTCGACGACCGGCAGTGCGGCGATGGCATCGAAGCCCCTGCCGCCGCGTCGGAGTCGTGGGTGGGCGGCCAGGACCAGCGATTGGTCGAAGACGCGCCGGGCGCGGACCCGCGGCCGGCTCCGGGACTCCCCGGGGCCCAGTGCGAGCACGAAGTCGAGCCGGCCCTGCTCCAACGCGGCCGAGAGCTCCGCCCGGGAGCCGTGCTGCAGGCGGCAGCGGGCCTCCGGGTTGTCCGCCGCGAAGCGCTCGAGGACGCCCGCGAGCCGGAAGCGGGAGAAGCCCGGGTAGAGGCCCAGTCGCAGCTCGCCCCGCACCTCGGTCGCCGACTCGTCGATGGCGGTCAGCGCGACGGCGATCCGATTCTCCGCCTCGGTCCAGGCCCGCTGCAGCCGCTCGCCGTCCCGGGTCAGGACGAGGCGCCGTCCCACGCGATGGAAGAGCTGCGTCTGGAGCGAGGCTTCGAGGGCGGCGAGGCTGTGGCTGACGGCGGAGCGACTGAGTGCCAGGCGTGTGGCGGCGGCGCTGACACCGCCGGAAGCCGCGATCACCGCGAAGGTGCGCAGCTTGTTGAGATCGACCCGACCGGGGTCGAGGCCGGCTCCCGGCTCGGATCCGCTGTCCGATTTCATCGAACAATAGTACTCAAACGTTTCACTTTTCCATGCGGGCGTTTCGAGTGATGCTGGCGGGCGTGCTGGAGTCCTTGCCGATCACTCTCGAGGTCACGCCGCCGACGCTGCCGCGGCCGGCGATCCTGTTGCGTCGGGCCACCTGCCTCGGTTCGCGCGCCCGACGGGTCAACGTGATCGAGCGGGGTGAACGCTGGTCCAGCCTCGAGGCCTCCCTCGAGCTGGCAACCCGGGGTCTCGAGCCCGTCTGGCACCTGGCCAATCGGGGCCGCTCGCTCGCGAGCATCGAGACGGAGCTGGCTCGCGCCGCCGCCGGAGGGGTTCGCCATGTCCTCTGCATCCGGGGCGAGTACAAGGCGCCCGACCGGGACGACACGCCGCTCATCCGGGAGGTGGTCCGGCTGGCACGGCGCTCCCCGTTCGAGGTCGCGGTCACCGCCAATCCCTTCGCCGTGCACGGCGCCGTCGGTCGATCGCGCGCGCTCGCGAACCTGGATGCGAAGATCGACGCCGGGGCGACGCGGGTCCAGATGCAGGTGAGCTTCGACCTGGAGTCGCTGCGACCCTTCGCGGAGCATCTGAAGGACCGGACGCCGGAGGTCTCGATCGTGCCGATGGCGATGCCCGTTCTGTCGCCGGCCGCCGCGCTTCGGCTCTCCCGGCGTCTGGGAGTGCCGATTCCGGCCGCCCTGATCCATCGCCTGGAGCGGATCGGCTGCGAGGCCGGCTGGGAGCACTTCGGGTCGTTCGCGCGGGCCGTCGCCGAGAGCCCCCTCTACGACGGGCTGGCCATCATGACGCCCATCGATCCGAAGCCGACCCATGCGGCGAGGCTCCGGGCATCTCTCCGGGGCTGAGCCCCGACCCGTTCAGCGACGCGAGGCCGGCGGACTTCCACCCGTTGGGGCCGAGTGCGGGGAGTCGGCTCGCGCGTACGCATGCAGCACACGGGTCACCCGCCACTGCTCCTCGAGCAGCGCGGCGAGCTGCCGATTGGCATCGCGTTCGGCCTGGCGGTCGATGTCCGCCGTCAGGCTGGCGCTCAGCCGCCGCTCCAGGTCGTCCAGGGTGCGTTCCAGCTCTGCCACCGCCGCCGGTGTCGCCTCTTCCTCCGGCCCCCGGTCGGCGGCGGCGCTGCTACCGAAGGCGCAGAGCGCCCAGGCCGTGGCGAGGCCGACCGCGAAGTCGGCCAGCGCGCGGGCGGCGGACCTGCGGGCGACGGGCTCGGACGCGAGCGCGTCGGGGGTCGGGGGGGACGGGTGCATCGGGTTCCTCGGAAGCTGCGACGAGACGGGGAAACGGAGCGCGACCGGCAACGGATCCCGGAGGCACTTCCCCTATCGGCTCGCGGCCGCGAGAACTGATGCGGGAGGGCTACGCACGCGCTGCGGATCGGGCGCGCCCGCAGCTCGAACGCAGCTCGCGTGCATCCGGTCTGCAGTGCCCGGTGGCAGCGTCCTCAGTCGACCAGCCAGGCGGCGGGCAGACAGACCCGCTCACCCGCCCAGGCCGCCAGGCCTTCGAGCATCGTCGGCTCGTGCAGGGCCCGGTCCACCACGTAGGCGTGGATGTCGTCCGCGTCCTGCTCGCTCAGCACGTCGGCGAAGCTCGCCATCCCGCCGCCCGCGAGCAACCCTTCCAGAACGATGGCCTTCCAGCTCTCGTGGACGCCGCGCTTGGACAGCTTGAGATCCGGGAGGATCCCCGTGCTTCGCGTCGTCAGGCCGTGACAGCGGGAACAGTGCCGCGCATACAGGTCGCGGCCGCGCGCCACGCGCTCCGGACCCAGCTGCAAGGGCGGTGCATCGACGACGCCCGGCGCGAGTCGCTCGACGGGCGGCATCCCGGCCTGCCCGCCGATCTTCCAGGCCAGGATCCGTCCGTCGTTCTCGTACTCGAGCCGGTCCCGGTGCAGCCCATGGGAACCACCCGCTCCGGCCAGCACGGCGACGTACTGCTCGCCGTCGATCGCGTAGCTGACCGGCGCCGCCATCACGCCGACCTTCGTCTCGGCCTGCCAGACCCGCTCGCCGTTGCGCGCGTCATAGGCGGCGAAGACTCCTCCGCTGCCCTGAAAGACGAGATCCCCCGCCGTGGCGAGGGTGCCGCCCGGTAGCTGCGAGCTGTGCTGCACCTCCCAGGCGATCCGTCCGGCCACGGGATCGAAGGCAGTCAGCCGGCTGGGGGCGCAGAAGCGCATCGAGTCCATGTAGCCCTCGAGGCTCGCGGAGACGCGACCGAGGTCTTCGGCGGTGTTCATGGTGTGCGGGAGGGGCCGGAAGCCCGGGTCCGGCTCGAAGAGGTACGCGAACGCCGTGGTCGGGATGTAGACGAGTCCGGTTCGCGGAGAGAAGGACATCGGGTGCCAGTTGTGCGAGCCCGCGACGCCGGGCGTGACCATCCTCCCCTGCTGCGACCAGTGGGCCTGGGGGCGCTCCACCGGCCGTCCCGTCTTGGTGTCGACGTGCGAGGCCCAGCTGGCGAACGCGTACTTCTCGGCCGACAGGAGCTCGCCCGTGCGTCGGTCGAGGACGTAGAAGAAGCCGTTCTTGGGAGCCTGCAGGAGCACCTGGCGGGTGCGTCCGCCGACCTCGATGTCGGCGAGGATCATGTGCTGGGTGGCCGTGTAGTCCCAGTACTCGCCCGGTGTGGTCTGGTAGTGCCAGGCCAGGCGGCCGGTGTCGGGGTCGAGCGCGAGGATGGAGGCGAGGAAGAGATTGTCGCCGCCGCCCGGGCTCCGCTTCTCGCGGTCGTAGACCGAGGCGTTGCCGGTGCCCACGTAGAGCAGGTCGAGCTCCGGGTCATAGGCCATCGAGTCCCAGACGGTTCCGCCCAGCCCGAGCTCGAAGAGCGAGTCGCGGGACCAGGTCGCGGCAGCGGCTTGCAGCTCGGGGTGTTCGTGGGGTCCGTCCGCGCTGGCAGGGACCGTGTAGAAGCGCCACGCCCGCTTGCCGCTGTCGGCGTGGTAGGCGCTGACGTAGCCCCGTACTCCGAACTCTGCACCGCCGTTCCCGATGATCACGAGATCCTTCAGGACCCGGGGTGCGCCCGTGATCGTGTACGGGGCGCTCGGGTCGACGGTCTGTACTTCCCAGACCTTCGCGCCGGTGGCGGCGTCCAGGGCGATCAGACGACCGTCCAGGCTGCCGAGATAGACCCTTCCCTTCCAGACCGCGACGCCCCGGTTGACGACGTCGCAGCAGGCGTCCCGGCCCTTGGCGCGCGGAACCTCGGGATCGAAGCGCCAGAGCAGGCGTCCGGTCGCGGCGTCGAGCGCGTGGACGACCGACCAGGTACCCGTCGCGTAGAGCACCCCGTCCACCACGATGGGCGTCGCCTCGAGCCCGCGCCGGGTTTCGGTGCGATACGACCAGGCGAGGCCGAGGCGCGAGATGCTCTCGCGATCGATCTGCGACAGCGGGCTGAAGCGCTGCTCGTCCCAGGTCCTTCCGTGGACGAGCCAGCTTCCCGGCTCTTCGCCCGCGGCGCCCACCCGCGCCGTGTCGACCCGGCCCGCGGCCGCGCCGCCGGTCCCGGCCTGCCCGGGCGGCGAGGCTCCGGCGCTCGAGAGGACGGCGATCAGGACGAGAGAGGCTAGCCTCGCGGTCACGACAACTTCGTACCCCAGATCCGGGCGGGATGCCGGAGCCCCGAGGAGTCGACGAATGTCCGACGCCACGCATCGTCTCGGTGCCGAGCGCTATGTGAACCTCGCCACCTACCGTCGGGACGGTCGCGAGGTGCGGACCCCGGTCTGGGTCGCCGAGGACAGCGGGCGCCTCTACGTCTTCACCGAGGCCCGATCCGGCAAGGTGAAGCGGATTCGCGCCACGAAGCGCATCTCGCTGGCGCCCTGCGACGTGCGGGGTGGCCTGCGGGGCGACTTCGTCGCCGGCCAGGGCCGGGTCGTCAGCGACGCCGACGAGACCCGCCGGGGCTACGCGGCACTGCGACGGAAGTACGGTTGGCAGATGCGGATGGCCGACCTCTTCTCGACGCTCTCCGGTCGCATCCGGGGGCGGGCCCTGCTCGCGCTCGATCTCGAGGACTGACGGGGGTCAGGCGTTCTCGGCGGGCAGGCGGAGCTCGAAGCAGGCGCCGCGACCCGGCTCGGAGTGCACGACGATCTGACCGCCGTGGTTGCGCGCGATCTCGTAGGAGACCGAGAGGCCGAGCCCGGTGCCCACGCCCACGGGCTTGGTGGTGAAGAAGGGATCGAAGAGTCGCTCGCGGGTGCGCTCGTCGATCCCCGGGCCGTCATCCTCGACGCGTGCGTAGATCTCGGAGCCGTCCCGACCCGTGGACAGCTGGATCCTCCCCTCCCCGCCCACGGCCTGGATGGCGTTGACGATGAGGTTCACGAAGACCTGACGGATCTGGTTCGGCGCACAGCGACAGGTGGAGTCACCCTGGTGATCGGACTCGAGCGAGACCCCTGGCCCCGCCTGGGAGGAGACGACCCGGAGTGCTCCGTCCAGCAGCTCCGAGAGCGCGATGGTCTGCCACTCGTCCCGATTGACCACGCCGTTGTGCGAGAACTCCTTCACGTCGCGAACGATCGAGATGGTGCGCTCGACCCCTTCCAGGGACTCGTCGATCAGCTCCTCGAAGTCGGCGAGCCGCTCGTCGTCCTCTCCCGTCAGCTTCGAGCGGAGCTCTCCCCACTCCTGTCGCAGGGTGTGGAGGTTGGTCCGGACGTAGGACATGGGGTTGTTGATCTCGTGCGCCACGCCGGCGGCCAGCTGGCCGACGGCCTCCATCTTCTGCGACTGCTGCATGCGCGCCTGAAGGGCCGTTCGTTCGGCGACCCGTCCGAGCTGGGAGCCGATGAGAGCGAAGACGGACGCCAGCCGTTCACGGTCTTCGAGCGGGGCGGGTGAAGCGAAGAGCATCACGGCCGGGACCTCGCCGTCGACGAAGACGGGTACCGCCATGGCGGCGCGAATCCCCTTCTGCTGCGCGGTCGCGATGGCCTGATGTGCCGTCGAGACGGACGGGCCCCGCTCGACCCGGTCCTCGAGGTCGACGATCTGCGGTCGTCCTTCGGAGGCGGCCAGCCCGACGATGCCGACACCCGGCTCGTATCGTTGCCGACGCGCCCAGCCCTCGAGCTCGGCCAGGCCCGGGTCCCGGGTGTGGATGATGCCACTGGTTCCGAGGGCGCCGTCTTCGCTCGAGAAGTAGATGTGGCCGGCCATCCAGTTCATGGTCTCGCAGATCCGCCGCATGCTGTCGCGCATGGCCCCTTCGAAGGAGCGAGCCTCGTTGGCGGCGACGGCGGCGTGCATGAGGAGCTGGACGTAGCCGGTCTCCGCCATCAGATCCTGGTGGGCGTCCGCGAGCTCGCGCTCCGCCTTCCGCTGGCCGGCGACGAAGCTGAGCGCGAGGATGCCGATGGCACACAGCGCCGTGACCCGGTTGAAGAGCGCATTGCCCTCCCGCGCGGACTCCGGGATCTGACTGGTGAACTCGACGCCGAAGCCCGGCAGGATCCAGAAGGCGATGCTGACGGCGATGGTGACGGCGGTCCAGACCACGGCCCCCCGCATGTCCAGCAGCGCCGCGCCGGCCAGGGGAACGAGATAGAGCCAGGAGAAGTTCGGATCGTAGAAGCCGCCGGTCACCGTGTTCGACACGACGAGCATCGAGCAGAGGATCGAGACGCCCACGTAGGCGGCCACCCGAGGGCGCCTCCACGCGCGCAGGGCCACGAGGTTCAGCATCGCCGCCGTCATGGCGGTGAGCAGGGTGACGGTCAGGAGCGGGATGCCGAGCCGGAGGAACTGCACCACGGAGGGAAGTCCGGCGAAGGTGCAGAGCGCGAGCGAGGTGATCGAGATGATCCGGGTGCGCCGCATGTCCTCGCGGGACAGGGCGCCCTCGGGAATCCCGAGATCCACGATTTCGTTCGCGATGAAACGCCGCAGCTCGTCCAAGGCCACGCCCAGGAACCTCCCGACCTCGTTGCGAATCGGGTTTCCGTGAGCGGCCCTTGAGGAACCGGACCCCGTTGCGGCCCCGCTGCGCATCGCCTGCGGGTACGCGGTGCATCCTGCAAGATCGCGTCGGAGGAAGACCCTAGCGGGTCGACTGGAGCCCCGGGATCGGAGTGCAGGGCTGGAGTCGGGTCAACCGACCTCCAGCAGGTCGAGCGGCTCGAAGTCGCCGCGCAGCAGCGCGTTCGTGTCGTCGACGCCCATCCACTCCGAGAGCAGACTCGCGTAGACCCGGCGGAAGTCGGTGGTCATGACGAGGTCGCCGTCGTCGAGCTCGGTCAGGCTGGGCGCCTGACCGTGGAAGCCGGGCTTCACCTTCGCGCCGAGAACCCACAAGGGCGTCGCCGTTCCGTGGTCGGTTCCGCCACTGCGGTTCTCGGCGACGCGGCGTCCGAACTCGGTGAAGACCAACAGCGCGACCTCGTCGCTTCGTTGCATCCGGTCGAGATCCGTGAAGAAGCCCT
>JANQSB010000526.1 GCA_028284295.1 Myxococcota bacterium
CTCAGCTGGTAGAGCAGCTCACTCGTAATGAGCAGGTCAGCGGTTCGAGTCCGCTCGTCGGCTCCACCCCCGGGCCCCGCACGAGTGCGGCTCAAGCGGCGGGTGCGCCGCCCCGTCGTCGCTCGAGCGGGATGTCGTAGAGACGGCTCCAGTTGTCTCCGACGATCTTGCGCTGCGTGTCCTCGCCGAGTGGCAGCTTCTGGAAGGTCTCCACGGCATGGGGGTACTGGGAGTCGCCGTGGGGGTAGTCGGTGGAGAAGACGAGGTTGTCGTCTCCGAACCAGTCCAGGTAGTGGACGACCGTCTCCTCGTCGACCTCGACCGAAACGAAGCACTGCCTTCGGAAGTACTCGGAGGGCTTGAGCGACAGGTCCGTCGCCTCGTACCAGCCCACCCACTCGTAGTGCTCGTCGAGGCGGTGCATCAGCCACGGCGCCCAGGAGCAGTTGCCTTCGAGCAGGCCGATGCGCAGGCTGGGGAAGCGTTCGAGGACGCCGCCCGCGCACAGGCTGACGGCGGTGGCCATCACGCCCAGGGGCTGGTTGAAGGTGTGCCACATCATCAGCCGATCGGCGAAGACCTCGAGGCCGAAGTCGGGCTTCAGCAGGGTGCGCCCTCCGCCGTGGAAGCAGACGGGGATGCCGAGCCGCTCGCACTCGGCCCACAGCGGGTCGTAGTCGCGGTGGTGCCAGGGCTTGTGGTTGACGCAGCCCGGTGCCAGGTAGATCGCCTTGAACCCGAAATCCTGGACGGTGCGTCGGGTCTCCTCCACGGCGGCGGCGACGTCGTGGGGGGCGACCATGGCGGCACCGTGCAGTCTCGCCGGGTCGGCGCTCCGGTAGTCCTGCAGCCAGTCGTTGTAGGCGCGCGCGATGGCGGCCGCGAACTCCGGCTCGAGGCCGTCGGCTCCGATCTGCTCGCTCGAATCGAGTCCCAGGGCGAACAGGCCCCGCGTCGGAAAGAGCACCGTGAGGTCCACGCCCTCCCGCTCCATGGCATCGAGCTGGGCCTCGGCGCTCCAGCCCATGGCCTCGGCCTCGCCGTAGGCGGCTTCCTGATCGGGACGCCAGCCGACCCCGGCGCCTTTGCGTTCCTTCAGCGGGTTGACGGGACCGGCGCGCAGCAGCACCTGACTCTTCAGCTTCACCCGGATGTCCCGGCGCAGCTCCGTCATGCCCACCGGTGCGGCGTGCTTGTACTCGTCGGCGATGTAGCGCTGCCACAGATCGGCGGGCTCCATCACGTGCATGTCCGCGTCGGCGACCACGAAGTCCTCGAAGGGCATGGAACCTCCTCGTCTCGCGGGCACACGACCCGCCTTCAGTCCTGGCGCTCCAGCAGGTTGACGGCGCACACGCTGCCGCCGCCCACCAGATGCGCGAGCCCCACCCGCGCGTCCTCGACCTGACGCGGCCCCGCCTCGCCCCGCAGCTGCAGGGCGAGCTGTTGGATCATCGCGAGCCCGGTGGGACCACCGGGGTGTCCGCGGGCGATCAGGCCGCCGTCGGTGTTGAACGGGATCCGGCCGCCCAGGCGGGTCTCGCCGTCCTCGACCATGCGCTCGGCCCCACCCTCCTCGGCGAAGCCCAGCAGCTCGTAGTACTCGAGCTCTTCGTTCGCGAAGGCATCGTGACACAGGGCCAGGTCGACGTCTTCGGGGCCCAGGCCCGCGGCCTCGTAGGCGGCGTTGGCGGTGTCGCGGCTCATGGTCGCCGGGCCGACCACCGGTCCGAGAAAGGTGTGGCCCGGCGCGTAACGTTCGCTCTGGAAGACGCTCGCGCGCACGTGCACCCGGGGCCGTCCCGGCTGCAGCCGGGCGATCTCGTCCGGGTGAGCGAGGATCGCGCAGGCCGC
>JANQSB010000535.1 GCA_028284295.1 Myxococcota bacterium
GGCGTGAGGTCCGCTCTCGCCAGGAAGGGACCCCATGCCGAAGCGCCGAGAGCTCATCTCGATGACCGAGTCGGAGATGTGGGACTTCATCGAGGAGCAGAAGAGCGTCCAGGTCGCGACCATCAACCGCGACGGCTCCCCGCACCTGACGACGCTCTGGTTCGCGGTCGTCGACGGGCAGATCGTGCTCGAGACCTTCACCAAGTCGCAGAAGGTGGTGAACCTCCAGCGCGACCCCCGCATCGCGCTGCTGCTCGAGTCCGGCGAGGTCTACGACCAGCTCAAGGGTGTCTCGATCAACGCCACGGCCGAGCTGGTCGACGAGGTCGATGCGGTCCACCGGCTGCACACCGCCGTCCTCAAGCGGAACACCCCCGGCGTCCCGGAAGAGACCCTCGACAAGGTGTCTGCCAGCATGGCCCACAAGAAGACCGCGATCCTCGTGAAGCCGGACCGGGTCATGAGCTGGGACCACTCGAAGCTCGGCGGGATCTACTGAGGCCCCGATGCCCGAGATCGACGATCTGCTCGCCCGGATGGCGGACGCGGCGCAGCGCAACGAGAAGGCCGAGTTCGACCGTCTGGAACGCGAGCTTCTCGCGAACTTCGAGGGGGGCTTCGAGGGGATGCCCGAGGAGCTCTATCAGCGCTATCTCGACGTCGATCGCCACTGGCCCATCGCCGTCGAGCCCAGCAGCGATCGCCCCGGCCGTCGCACCCTGCAGATCCGACTCGGCAGTCTGCAGGAAGGCTGGCTCCAGGAGCTCGCCATCGCCACGGACCGCAGTCTGTCGGCCGCGGTCGCCGAGTGCGTCGAGGCGATCCGGACCGACGAGGAGAGCGCGCGGGAAGTGCGTGCGCGCCTCGAGAATGGGCGTCGCCTGCCCGAGGAGTAGCGTCAGCGGGGTCGGCGCCCTACGCTGCCGCTGCGACTCTTTCGGGGGGGAGAGGCATGCGCAGCGATGGGCCCGGAGCGGCCGCGAGCGGGACCTTCGTCGGATTCACGCTCGCTTGCATGCGAGTCGGCCTCTGGGTCGCGATCGCCGCGAGCCCGGCACTCGCCCAGGTGTCGGAGAACGAGCCGAACGACAGCCTCCAGGAGGCGAACCAGTTCTTCGGCGAGACGACGGTGGTCGATGCCGAGATCACCAATACGGGCGGCTCGGGGAACCTCAACCCGGACTTCTTCATCTTCAGCCAGCTCGATCCCTTCGCGCTCTACACCGTCACGCTGACCAACAACTTCCTGGGCCTGGGTGTCTACTCCGCGAACGGAACCCTCCTCGACAGCGAGGCCTTCACGACCGAGCAGCCCGAGCTCGAGGTCGAGGCCGATGCCAACGGCGAGGTCTTCGTCGGTGTGTGCGGCTACGACGCCCCGCAGACCGGCAACTACGACTGCGACGCTTCGGCCTCCGGCTTCGGCACCTACGATCTGACCGTGCCGGAGCCCGGCGCAGGCCTGCTGGCCGCGACAGCCGCCGGGATGTTGGGCGTCCTCCGCCGAAGGGCCAGGCACACCGCGCCCCGGCGGCGCTGAAGCCCTGCGACCTTCCGCCCCACTCTCCCGCGGCTGTGCGATCCTTCGGAGATGGGTCGCCTACTGCTCCTCTTCATCGCTCTCCCGGCCGCCGAACTCGCGCTGCTGATCGAGATCGGGAGCCGGATCGGAACGGTTCAGACCCTGCTCCTGATCGTCGTCACCGGGTTCGCCGGCGCCGCCCTGGCCCGCAGTCAGGGGCTCCGCGTCGTCCGGGAGGTCCAGCAGCGACTCGAGCGCGGCGAGATGCCCGCGGACTCCCTCGTGGACGGCGTCCTCATCCTGCTGGCGTCCGCGCTGCTCGTCACACCCGGGGTCTTGACCGACGTCTTCGGCTTCCTGTGTCTGGTGCCGGGCTTCCGAGCCTGGGTCAAGCGGGAGCTGGTCCGGCGCTTCGAGCGCGCCGTGCGAGAGCAGCGCGTGGAGGTCCGGATCCACACGGGCGATCCGACGACGGGCTTCTCTTCTTTCTCCACTCGCAGCTCTACCCGCAGCTCCACGCGCGCCGCTGGCTACCGGCCTCCGGGTTCTTCGACCGGGCGGCCTCACGTGATCGACGTGACCCCCGACGAGCCGGACGACGGACCCCGATGAGCGGACGCTTCCCCTTCCGCAAGGGTCTGCAGGACGTCGGCGACGGCATCTTCGCGTACCTCCAGCCCGACGGCTCCTGGGGCTACAGCAACGCCGGCCTCGTGACCGACGGCGACGAGTCGCTGCTCGTCGACACCCTCTTCGACCTGCGTCTCACGGCGGAGATGCTCGAGGCCATGCGCGACGCGGCGCCCGCCGCACGCGAGATCGACACCCTCGTCAACACCCACGCGAACGGCGACCACTGCTACGGCAACCAGCTGGTCGAGGGCGCCACCATCGTCACCTCGGAGGCCACCGCGGCCGAGCTTGCCGAGGTCACACCGGCGATGATGGCCGGACTGCTCGAGAACGCCGATCAGCTGGGCGAAGCGGGCGCCTTCTTCCGCGAGGTCTTCGGGGCCTTCGAGTTCCGGGGCATCGAGCTGCCGCCCGTGTCCCGTACCTTCCGCGAAGAGCTCGCACTCACGGTCGGCGACACCCGGGTGCAGCTCATCGCGGTCGGACCGGCTCACACACGCGGGGACGTCCTGGTCCACGTGCCCGATTCCGGGGTCGTCTTCACGGGCGACATCCTCTTCATCGAAGGCACCCCGATCATGTGGGAAGGCCCCGTCGCCAACTGGATCGCGGCCTGCGACCGCATCGAGGCGCTCGGCGCCGAGGTCGTCGTGCCGGGACACGGGCCGATCACCGACCGCAGCGGAGCGCGTGCGGTCCGCGACTACCTCGTCTACGTCCGGGATGCCGCGCGCACCCGCTACGACGCCGGACTCTCCGCCACGGAGGCCGCGCAGGACATCGCGCTCGGAGACTTCTCGAGCTGGCACGATTCCGAGCGGCTCGCGGTCAACGTGGCCACCCTCTACCGCGAGTTCAGCGGCTCGTCCGAAACGCCAAACGCCCTCGAGCTGTTCGCCGCCATGGCGGCGATCGCCCGGCGGAGCTGACTTGGCGAAGCTGTTCTGGTCGCTGTTTCCCGATCTCCGCCCTCGTGAACGCGAGCGTTTCCTCTTCTTCGCGAGCCTCTCGAGCCTGATCACCCTCGCCCAGACCATCGGTCTGGCCGGAAGCGACGCCCTCTTCCTGTCCGAGATCGGTCCCCAGGCCCTGCCCGAGACCTTCGTGCTGGCTTCGGCCGTCACCGTGACCGGGTCCTTGAGCTACGCGCTCGTGGTCGGCCGCGTCCGCAACGACACGCTCTACTTCTACATGCTGATCGGCACGGCCGCGCTGCTGCTGGTCGGCGTCGCGATCCGCTCGGCCGGGGCGACCTGGGTGCTCGTCGCCTTCTTCGTGGCCGCATACCTCACCCAGGGCGTCCTGCTCTTCCTCCACTACTGGACCTTCGCGACCGACTACTTCGACACGCTGTCCAGCAAGCGCCTCTTCCCCTATCTGGTGATGAGTGGGAGCATCGGCGGGATTCTCGGTGGCGCGACGGGCGTGATCCTGAGTCGCACCGCCCCGACCGAGAGCCTCCTCCTGACCTGGGCGATCGGTCTCTTCGCCTGCGCGATCCTCGTCCGTGCCCATCGACGCGACCTGCGCCGCTGGTTCGCGGTCGGCAACGAGGCGGACGAGAGCTCGGCCGAGGGAATGCAGGCAGCACTCCGCTTCGTCGGTCGCTCGCCGCTGGCCCGTTGGCTGACGATCTCGGTCGCCGGCATGGTCCTGGCCCTCTTCACCCTGCAGTTCCTGGAGATGGAGATCTTCACCGCCGCCTTCGACTCGCCGGAGGCGCTGGCATCCTTCTTCGGGACCTACCTCGCGGTCACCAACGCCATCGAGATCTTCGTCGCCCGGGTCGTGACACCCGCCTTGTTGCGACGCTTCGGTGTCGCCACCGCCAATCTCGTCCACCCGGTCATGACCCTGCTGACCTTCGTGGCCGTCGCGCTCGACCCGCGCCTCTACGTCGGCATCCTCGCCCGGGCGAATCGGGAGCTGATGGACAACGCGCTCGCCAGCACGGTCCGCTCGCTCTCCTACAACGCCCTGCCCTTCCGCTTCCGCGGCCGCATGCGCGCCCTGCTCGAAGGCATGGTCTTCTATGCCGCGATGTCCGCAGCGGGAATCGCCCTGATCCTGGTGGAGGGCCGGCTGGACCACACCGCCCTGTGCCTGTTCGGAATGGCGGCGGCCGCGGTCTACGGCCTCGCGAACCTGCGTGTCCGTCGGGAGTACCTGCGCAGCCTCGTGGGCGAGCTCCGCAGCGGCCGTCTGGACCTGGACTCCGTCGGCGCCGACCTCGGCGACAGCGACGTCTCCGAGCTCGCCGAGCAGTGGCAGGACTCACTCGTCGCCGAATCGAACCCGCCGCGCGGATGGCTGGACCTGCCGCCCCTCTTCGCGAGACACGGCGTCACCGAGCCCCTGCGCAAGTGCGCGCGACACGGCCACCCGGCGGTCCGGGTCGCGTGCATCGAAGCCCTGGCCGAAGCCGCCGACCCGGGCCTGCCGGGGCTGCTCGAGGTGGCCCTCGCCGATCCCGATGCGGCCGTGCGCCTGGCCGCGGCCCGCGCCGCGGGCACCTGC
>JANQSB010000568.1 GCA_028284295.1 Myxococcota bacterium
AGATGGTGAAGACCGCTCCCTGCATCTGGTGGGGTGCGAGCTTGCCGTCGCGCGCCGACTCGGCCAGCGCGGCCGTCTCGCGGGCGAGCTCCACGAGCCGCTTCCGGTTCACGTCGCGGACCACCGGCACCACGAGTCCGTTCTCGGTGTCGACGGCGATCCCCAGGTGGAAGCTCTTCTTGAGCACCAGGGATCCCCCGTCCGACGACAACGAGGACGCGAACTCGGGATGGCGACGCAGTGCCAGCACCACCGCCTTCATCACGAAGACCAGCGGGGAGAGCCGCGCGCCCTGCTCGGAAGCCGCCGCCGCCTTGCTGCGTCGCAACGACTCGAGCTCGGTGACGTCGGCCTCGTCGTGCTGGGTCACGTGCGGCAGGTTCAGCCAGCTGGCGCTCAGGTTCTGCGCCGCTCGCCTCCGGATGCGTGAGAGCGGGACCTCCTCGGTCTCGCCGAAGCGCGAGAAGTCGACGCTGCGCACCGGAGGAATCGCGGCGCCCTCTCCCGCTCCGAGGAGCGCCAGGCTCTGTCTCACGTGCGCCTTGACGTCCTCTTCCAGGATGCGCCCGCTCGGCCCGGACCCGACCGCCTGGGACAGGTCGACCCCCAGCTCGCGAGCCTGGCGCCTCACCAGCGGGCTGGCGTGCGGCAGCGTCTCGCCTCCGCTGCGATCGGGCGGCAGCGGTGGCGGACGGTGCTCGGCTTCGCCGGGACGCGTCGCGACTTGCGCGGGCGGGGGCGGCTCGGGTGCGGGTGCGGGGCTGGGAGCGGGCTCCGCCTCGGCGGTCGACTCCTCGACCGCAGCCACCGGCTCGGCCTCGGCGGAGTCGTCGAGCTCGAGGGTCACGAGCAGCGTGCCTTCCGAGACCGCGTCTCCGAGCTGCACGACCACCTCCGAGACCACTCCGGCTCGGGGGGACGGGATCTCCATCGTCGCCTTGTCGCTCTCGAGGGTGACGAGCGAGTCCTCGACCTCGACGCGGTCTCCCTTGGCGACCAGGACCTCGATGACCTCGACCTCGTCGAAGTCTCCGATGTCCGGCACCGCCACCTGCAGCAGGCTCATCCGCGCCGCCCCTTCAGAGCGAGCCCGGGTTCGGCCGGGCGCGGTCGATGCCGTACTTCGCGATGGCCTCGCTGACCCGGGAGCGCGGAACCGCACCCTGCTCGGCCAGGGCCGACAAGGCCGCCACGCACACGTAGCTGCGCTCGACCTCGAAGTGTCGGCGCAGCTTCTCCCGGGTGTCGCTGCGCCCGAAGCCGTCGGTGCCGAGCACCCGGTAGGGACTCTTCACGAAGGGGCGGATCTGGTCCGCGTAGCTGCACATGTAGTCGCTGGCGGCAACCACGGGGCCACTGCGGCGGGCCAGCTGTCGTTCGACGTACGAACGCACCGGCTCCTCCTCCGGGTGCAGCATGTTCCGCCGCTCCACCTCGAGCCCCTCGCGCCGCAGCTCCGTGAAGCTGGTCACGCTGAAGACGTCCGCCGCCACCCCGAAGTCCTGCTCCAGCATGTCGGCCGCCGCCAGCACCTCGCGCAGGATGGTTCCGCTGCCCAGCAGCTGCACGCCCGGTCCGGAGAGCTCGGACTCGCGAATCGGGTACATGCCCTTGAGGATCCCGGACTCGGCACCGGGCGGCAGCGGTGGCTGCGGGTATTTCTCGTTCATCACCGTGATGTAGTAGAAGACGTCCTCCTGCTCGATGCACATGCGCCGCAGGCCGTCCTGGATGATCACCGCCAGCTCGTACCCGTAGGCGGGGTCGTAGCTGGCGCAGTTCGGGATGGTGGAGGAGAGGACGTGGCTGTGGCCGTCCTGATGCTGGAGCCCCTCGCCCGCGAGCGTGGTCCGGCCCGCCGTTCCGCCCAGCAGGAAGCCGCGCGCCTGCATGTCACCCGCGGCCCAGGCCAGGTCGTGGGTGCGCTGGAAGCCGAACATCGAGTAGTAGATGTAGAAGGGGACCATCTGGATGCCACTGGTCGCGTAGGAGGTCCCGGCGGCGATCCACGACGCCATGGCACCGGCCTCGTTGATTCCCTCCTGCAGGATCTGACCCTTGATGTCCTCCCTGTACCAGGCCACCTGGTCGGCATCGACGGGCTCGTAGAGCTGACCGACCGACGAGTAGATGGCGAGTCGGCGGAACATCCCCTCCATGCCGAAGGTGCGCGACTCGTCCGGCACGATCGGAACCACGTGCGGACCGAAGGCCTTGTCCCGGGTCAGCAGCTGGAGGATCCGCACCGCGGTCATCGTCGTGGCGACCTCCCGGTCACCACTGCCTTCGGTGATCGAGGAGAGCGCAGACAGCTCCGGGACCGGCAGGGCCGGCGCGTCCACCCGACGCTGGGGCAGGTAGCCGCCCAGGGCGCGTCTTCGCTCGTGGAGATAGCGGAGCTCGGGACCGTCCTCCGGCGGCAGGTAGAAGGGCGCCTCCTCGATGCGGTCGTCGGGGACGGGGATGTTGAAGCGATCCCGGAACGCCCGAAGCGCATCGCGCGAGAGCTCGTGCTGCTGGTGGGTGATGTTCTGGCCCTCGCCCGCCTCGCCCATGCCGTAGCCCTTCACGGTCTTCGCGAGGATCACCGTCGGCTGGCCCTCGTGGGCCATCGCGGACGCGTAGGCGGCGTACATCTTGTGCGGATCGTGCCCTCCGCGGTTCAGACGCCAGATGTCCTCGTCCGACAGGTTGGCCACCATCTCCCGCAGCTCGGGGTACTTCCCGAAGAAGTGCTCGCGCGTGTAGGCGCCTCCGCGCGACTTGTAGTTCTGGTACTCGCCGTCGCAGGCCTCCTCCATCCGCTGTCGCAGGAGACCGTCCTTGTCCTTGGCGAGCAGCGGATCCCAGTAGCCGCCCCAGATGACCTTGATGACGTTCCAGCCGTTGCCTCGGAAGTTGGCCTCGAGCTCCTGGATGATCTTGCCGTTCCCCCGCACCGGCCCGTCGAGACGCTGCAGGTTGCAGTTCACCACGAAGATCAGGTTGTCGAGGCGCTCCCGCCCCGCCAGGGACAGGGCACCCAGGCTCTCCGGCTCGTCGCACTCGCCGTCGCCCAGGAAGGCCCACACCTTGCGCCCCTCCCGCGGCAACAGCTCGCGGTCCTGCATGTACTGGAGGAAGCGCGCCTGGTAGATGGCCATCAGGGGCCCCAGGCCCATGGAGACCGTCGGGAACTGCCAGAAGTCCGGCATCAGCCGCGGATGGGGGTAGGAGGGCAGCCCGCCGCCGCCCACCTCCTGCCGGAAGCGCCGCAGCTGCTCCTCGCTGAGACGGCCCTCCAGGAAGGCGCGCGCGTAGATGCCGGGCGCCGAGTGGCCCTGGATGTAGAGCAGGTCTCCGCCGAAGTCCTCGGTGGGGGCCCGGAAGAAGTGGTTGAAGCCGACGTCGTAGAGCGTGGCGGCGGACGCGAAGCTCGAGATGTGTCCCCCCAGTGAGGGGTCCACGCGATTCGCATGGACGACCATCGCCATGGCGTTCCAGCGGATGATCGATCGGATCCGGCGCTCGAGCTCGGCGTCACCCGGGCTCCTCTTCTCGGCCGCCTCGGGGATGGTGTTCACGTATGCGGTGTTGGCGCTGTACGGAAGGTAGGCGCCCTTGCGTCTCGCGCGACGGATGAGGCGACCCACGAGGTAGTGGGCGCGCTCGACACCCTCGTTCTCGAAGACCGAGTCGAGCGCGTCCAGCCACTCGCGGGTCTCCTGGGGATCGCTGTCGGGAGGCAACGCCACCGAACACCTCAGCGCGGTTCGCGGCGACGATAGCAGGCCGCTCCCTTCAACCGCGCAGGACCACGACCCCTTCCGGACCGATCAACGACGCGCGCAGACCGGCGGGCTCGCCCGCTTCGACGGGAAGTGCGACGCCCAGGGCGGCCAGCATCTCCAGGACGGGCGCGGGCTCGGGGTGCGTGCCCGTGAAGGCCTCGACCCGGCAGACCGCCGCGCTGGCGGTCGAGGGATGCGGGGCCTCCCCCCAGTCGATCAGGAAGGGAACCAGTCCGCCGGCGCCCGGATCCTCGCGGAGCGTCAGTCGCCAACGAAGCCGGGTGCCGTCGGGCTGCGCGCGGTCCACCGGGGCGATGACTCCCGGGTCGAAGCCACGATCCCGGGCCGCCTCGACGTCATCGTCCAGCCGCGTGCTGCGCGCCGCCCAGGTGACCAGCCGCGGCGCGGCGAGTCCGTCCAGGCCGAAGGGACGCGGGCCGCGCGGGGCGTCTGCCTCCTCGTCGCGCGCGATCAGCTCGAGATAGCAGCCGCCCTCCAGCGGCAGGATGGCGTTCCGGGTGCCGAGCCCCGGGTGGCGTCCGCCCGGAATCGCGACGGCACCCAGACTCTCGGCCAGCTCGTCCACCGCGACCTCGAGATCCGGCACCGCGTAGACGAGGTGGTCCAGCGGCAGCACGGCGAACGAAGCGCTAGTCGCGGCTCATGAAGATGCGCAGGATGTACCAGAACATCAGTGCGACGGACGCGAAGAGCTCGCAAGCCGCCCCGACGTGGCGATCCTCCGGGTAGTGGTGGAGCACGTTGGAGGTGTCGTAGAGGATCGCGGCCCCGGCGAAGCCGACCATGGCGACCGAGAACCAGGTGCCCAGCTCGAAGCCGAAGAGCACCCCGGCCACGATCGCCACCAGCGCCATGATGCCGCCGTAGCCCAGGAAGGACCGCAGGAAGGAGAAGTCCTTGCGGGTCGTGAAGGCCACGAAGGTGAGCCCCGCGAAGCCCAGCAGGGTCACCAGCGCCGCACTCTCGATGGTCCCATCCGCGTAGGAGTTCGCGATGAAGAGCATCGGCACGAAGAGCACCGCGTAGGCGAAGACCGTGAAGAAGAGGCCGGCGTACTGTGCGGCCAGGGACTCCGCGTTGTGGGCGGCACGGGTGGCGAACCAGGTGACGAGCATGAAGCCGCCCAGCACCAGCAGCCAGCTGGTACCGAGCAGGGCCTGGGTGAGCGTCTCGGCGAGTCCCGTGGTGAAGAACCAGACCTCGAGCAGCGTGAAGAGGACGATCGAGCCCATCAGGTGGTTGTAGGTGCGCGTGATGAAGCGGGCGCGCGCCTCGATGCTGCTCTGTCCGACGGGCAGATAGGCGCGGGGCATTTCAGTGGGTGCGGTCATGACGTCCTCCAGCTGATGACGACGCAGGAATGCTGCCCGGCGCCGCAGGGGTGTCAAGCGAGGGCGGCATCGGCCCCGAGGGGGAGAGGTCGCAACGGCTCCGCCTGTGCGATGCTGCGCGCCTCGTCATCGACCCACGGTCGGAGGTCCTGAATGCGCACCGTCCCTGCCACCCTCGTCGCTTCCCTCGCGTCGCCTGCCGCTCTCGTTCTCGCTCTCCTGCTCTCGACCCCGCTCGTCGTGGCTTCGTTCGCCGGCGACGTGCAGGCAGCCGGCAGCCCGGACACGAGCTCGCGCGAAGACGGACCGCCGCCCGCCTACGCGCTGGGGGTCGAGTTCGTCGAGAAGGGCGACTTCGAGAAGGCTCGCAAGGCCTTCGAGACCGCCCAGCGCAAGGCTCCCCGCGATCCCGACGTGCTGAACATGCTGGCCTACACGCAGCGCAAGACCGGTCAGCTCGATCGCGCCATCTCGACCTACCAGCGCGCCCTCAAGCTGCGTCCACGCTTCCCCCAGGCCCGCGAGTACCTCGCCGAGGCCTACCTGCAGGCCGCTCTCCGCGAGCTCGAGACCCTCGAGAGCTACGGGGACGAGGCAACGAAGGAGCGCGACCAGGTGATCCGAGCCCTCGAGGCCGCCGCACGCCGCGAAGCCTGGGGCGCGACCGACGCGGCGGCCCCCAAGCGATCCTGGTAGTCGGCCGATAGGAAGCGGAATGGCCCGCTACCGAACCACGCCGGAAGTGACCGAGGAGATGCCGCGAGGCATCCCCTACATCATCGGAAACGAGGGTGCGGAGCGATTCAGCTTCTACGGCATGAAGGCGATCCTGGTCGTCTTCATGACCCAGTACCTGATGGGCGAAGGCGGCGAGCTCGACGTGATGGGCGACGCCGATGCCCGTGCCTACTACCACCTGTTCACGGCGGCGGTCTACTTCACGCCACTGCTCGGCGCGCTGCTCGCCGACCTCGCGTTCGGCAAGTACCCGACCATCCTCTCGCTCTCGATCGTCTACTGCCTCGGCCATCTCGCGCTGGCTCTCGACGACACGCGTCTCGGCCTCGCCGTCGGGCTCGGGCTGATCGCCCTGGGCTCCGGCGGCATCAAGCCCTGCGTCTCGGCCCACGTGGGCGATCAGTTCGGTGAAGCGAACGCCTTCCGTCTGGAGGGCGCCTTCTCGGCCTTCTACTTCGCCATCAACCTCGGCGCCTTCTCGTCCATGATCGCGACGCCGCTGCTCCTCGACCGCCTGGGTCCCCACGTCGCCTTCGGCGTGCCCGGCGGCCTGATGCTGCTGGCGACCTGGGTCTTCTGGCTCGGCCGTCGCAAGTTCATCCACGTGCCCCCCGACCCGAAGGGCTTCCTCGACCAGGCCATGAGCCGCGACGGCCTCTCGGCGCTGGGCCGGCTCGCCGTGATCTACGTCTTCGTCGCGATGTTCTGGGCGCTCTTCGACCAGACCGGCTCTTCCTGGGTCCTGCAGGCGCAACACATGGACCTCGAGCTGCTCGGCGTCGAGCTCCTGCCCTCCCAGATCCAGTCCAGCAACGCGCTCCTCGTCATGATCCTGATCCCGGCGTTCAGCTTCGGCGTCTACCCGCTGCTGCGACGCTTCACGCGCGTCACGGCGCTGCGGAAGATCGGGATCGGCTTCTTCGTGATGGTGGCCGCCTTCCTGCTCTCGGCGCTCATCGAGCACTGGATCCAGCAGGGCGGCCGTCCCAGCATCGCCTGGCAGCTGCTCGCCTACCTGATCCTGACGGCCTCGGAGGTGATGGTCTCGATCACCTGCCTCGAGTTCTCGTACACCCAGGCGCCGAAGGCCCTCAAGTCGCTGGTGATGGCGCTCTTCCTGATGTCGGTCTCCATCGGCAACCTCTTCACCTCGGCGGTGAACTTCCTCACCCAGGACGAGCAGGGCGAATCCCTGCTACGGGGTCCGGACTACTACCTCTTCTTCGCGGGCGCGATGGCGCTGACCGCCATCGCCTACATCCCGGTCGCGCAGCGCTTCCGGGTGCGGAGCTACATCCAGGGACCCGAGCCCGCCGAGGAGATCGTCGCCGAGGCGGTGGGCGCCGGCGGCGCCTGAACCTCAGCGGGAGCGGCGCTCGCGGACGATCGGAACCAGCTCGGCGAGCGCGCGGATCTCGTGGTCGGCGCTCGGGAGCTCCCCGAACTGTCCCGGCGGAGGTGCGCCTTCCTCGACGATCAGCGCCGTGGTCATGCCGAGCGAGGATGCGCCGGCCACGTCGTGGGCGGGCGAGTCGCCGACGAAGAGCACCTCGGCGGCCTCGCAGCCCGCCTTCTCGAGCGCCAGCTCGAAGAAGCGCGGATGGGGCTTGCAGGAGCGCGCCTCCTCGCTGCTCGTCCAGTGCTCGAGCAGCGAGTCGAGACCGGAGCGCTCGACCATCGGGTGCAGGTAGTCGTCGTCGATGTTCGAGACGATGTGCAGGGAGAGCCCGTCGTTCTTCAGCGTCTCGAGGGTCTCGATGCAGTCCTCGCGCAGCTCGAAGTGCTCGAAGAGCGCGTCCCGCTGCAGATCGTAGAACCAGGCGACGAAATCCTCGTCCGCCGCCGCACCGAGCTCCCGGGCGAAGAAGCGGAAGGTGTCCTCGAAGAGGTCGCGGTGCAGGTAGAAGTCCCGGTCGCTGTACTTGCGGAAGGCCTCGGCACTGGCCTTGCCGTAGGCGCGACCGACGGTGCCGCGATCGACGTCCACGCCGAGGCGGCTGGCGGCTCGCGCGAAGATCGGCTCGTTTCCGGGGCCTCCTCGCATGGCGCGCTGGAAGGCGGAGTAGCTGAACAGCGTTCCACCGAAGTCGAAGAAGACGGCCTTCACCGGGCACTCCCGTTTGCGAAGCGCGAAGCATGACTCCTAATCTTGACCGGTCAACCCGCCTGCTCCGAGGTCCGAACCGATGACAGCCCCCCTGCGCCGCTTCGAAGACAAGGTCGTTCTGGTGACCGGTGCCGCCTCCGGAATCGGCGCGGCGACCGCAGAACGACTCGCCGCGGAAGGCGGACGCATCCTGTGCGCGGACCTCCAGGAAGAGGCGGTGGCGGAGAGCGCCAAGCGCGCGGCGGAGGCCGGTGGCGAGGCGGAGGCCCGGGTCACCGACGTTTCCGACCCCGAGCAGGTCCGCAGCTGTGTCGAGGCCTGTGTCGACCGCTTCGGTCGCATCGACGTCCTGTGCAACGTGGCCGGCATCCTGCGTTTCGCGCACACCCACGAGATGCCGGTCGAGGAGTGGAACCGGATCGTTCAGGTGAATCTCACCGGCACCTTCCTGATGTGCCAGGCCGCCCTGCCCCACCTGCTCGAGAGCCGGGGATGCATCGTCAACACCTCGTCGACCTCGGCCCTCAAGGGCCTGCCCTACGGCGCCGCCTATGGCGCTTCGAAGGCCGGCGTCCTCGCCCTGACCGCAGCGATCGCGACGGAGTACGGGCGCAAGGGGGTGCGCGCCAACGCGGTCTGCCCGGGATCGATCAGCACGCCGATGACCAAGGACCCCGCGTTCCCGGACGACGTGAACATGCGCCTCGTGATGCGTCACTCCCCCCTCGACGAGTTCCGGGGGCCCGAGACCGTGGCGGGACTGATCGCGTTCCTGGCCTCCGAAGACGCAGCCCACGTCAACGGCGAGCACGTGCGCGTCGACGGCGCGAGCCTGTCGTGAGCGCGCCCGGCGACGCCGCACCCCTGCGCGACCAGAAGATCCTGATCACCGGACCGACGAGCCAGGTGGCCCTGCCGGTCGTCCGCGCCCTGGCCGCCCCGGCCCTGGGCAACGAGGTCTGGGGACTGGCCCGCTTCGAGAAGCCCGAATCCAGGGCCGCCGTGGAGGCCCTGGGCGCCCGAGCCGTTCCCGCGGACCTCGCGAGCGGAGCCTTCGACGAGCTGCCGAACGACTTCGACGTCGCCCTGCACTTCGCCGTCGTGAAGAGCGGCGACTTCGACTACGACCTCCGAGCCAACGCCGAGGGGGTCGGCCTGCTGATGGCACACCTCGCGAGCGGACGGGCACCGAAGGCCTTCGTCCACTGCTCCTCGGCAGGCGTCTACGAGTACGCGGGCAACACGCCCCTACGCGAAGACGCACCGCTGGGCGACAACCACCGGGCCATGCTCCCGACCTACAGCGTCTGCAAGATCGCCGCCGAGGCCGTGGCGCGCAGCGCGTCGCGCCAGTACGACGTCCCCACGGTGATCGCGCGCTTCAGCGTTCCCTACGGCGACAACGGAGGCTGGCCCTGGTTCCACCTGCTGATGATGAAGGCGGGAGCCGAGATCCCGCTGCACCCCGAGCGCCCCAACCTCTTCAACCCGATCCACGAGGACGACTACATCTCCCAGATCCCGCGCCTGGTCGGGCTGGCGTCCGTGCCGGCCCAGATCGTGAACTGGGGCGGCGAGCAGTCGAGCGTCGAAGCCTGGTGCGGGATCCTGGGCGAGCTGACCGGTCTGGAGCCCCGCTTCCGCGAGACCCACGACACCATCGGCAGTGTCACCCTCGACCTGACGCGGATGCGAACGACGCTGGGCGAGCCCCGGGTCGCGCTGCGCGAGGGGCTGCGACGCATGGTCGCGGCTCGCAACCCGGAGCTGCTGCAGGGCTGAGCTCGCGCCCGGGAAGGACTCCACGCAGCGCAGGCTGCTAGTCGAAGCGGGCGATCACGTCCTCTCCGAAGCGGGCGATTCCCTCGCGGCGCTCCTCGAGGCTCTCCCCCCGCAGACCGTAGAGGGTCCAGGGCAGGGTCTGTACGTGCGTCACTCCCAGGTCGGCGAGGCGTCGGTAGCCGTCCCGCGTGAAGGCGTCCGTCGCCGCCCCCAGGACCGAGAACGGCTGGCCGGCCCGCGAGGAGTCCGCGCGCATGGCCCGTAGCCGCTCCAGATGACCCGCCAGCTCGGCGCTCGAGTGCACCTCGGAGATCCAGCCGTCCGCCCGGGTGGCCGCCCGGCGCAGCGCCCGCGGCGAGACGCCGCCGACCCACACGGGAACCGGCTCCGGCGGCGCGGGTCGCATCTCGAGAGAAGGCAGGTCGAAGAACTCGCCGTGGTGCTCCGCATAGCCGTCGGGATCCCACAGGCGCTGCAGCACCTCGAGCGCCTCGTCGGCCCGCCGCCCCCGGGACTCGAAGGGCTGCTCGAGCGCCTCGAACTCCTCGCGCATCCAGCCGACGCCCACGCCCAGGACCACACGCCCCCGGGAGAGAGCCGCCGCGGTCGCGACGGTCTTGGCCACCTGCACGGGATTCCGCAGCGGCAGCACGTACACACTGGTGATGAAGCGCAGCCGCTCGGTCACCGCGGACATGGCACCGATCGCCACCCACGGGTCCGGCCAATCGGTGAAGGGCTGCCAGCGGGGCTCGCCGTTCGCCGTGTACGGATAGCGCGAGCGCAGCTTCTCGGGATGGATCAGGTGATCCGACACCGCCATCGCCTCGAAGCCCGCCGCCTCGCAGGCGCGGGCCAGATCCGAGAGCTGACCCACCGGAGCGTAGGCGGCGTTCAGGACGAACTTCAACCCGACGATCCCGGCAGCAGCGATCCCAGCCGGCCGATGGTCGCCTCGGCCTCGTCGACCACCCGGCGGACGATCTCGCGAGCGGGGAGGATCTCGTCGATGCCGCCGACGCCCTGCCCCGACGGCATGCAGGTGCGCTCGAGATCGACCTCCTCTCCCGCTGCGAAGGTCATGGTTCCGTCCTGCATGCTGGCGACCAGCTGCTGCGGAAACGGCTGGATCGAGTCCGGGTCGGCCTCGCGCGCCTCGACGAAGGGGTTGCTGATGACGCGCATCGGCTTGCCCGAGTAGCACCGGGTGATCCGGGTGTCCGCGCCACCCGCGGCCAGGATCCGCTCCTTGAAGACCTTCGCGGCGTGCGCTTCCTCGGAGGCGATGAAGCGGGTCCCCATCCAGACCCCCTGTGCGCCGAAGGAGAGCGCGGCCGCCAGACCGCGTCCGTCGACGATCGAGCCCGCCGCCAGGACGGGAATGTCGACCGCGTCGACGGTCTGCGGGATGAGCGAGATGCCGGCGACCTGTCCGGTGTGCCCCCCGGCTTCGGTTCCCTGTGCGACCACGGCGTCGCAGCCGGCCTCCTGGGCAGCGACGGCGTGCTTCACCTTGCCGCAGACCACCATGACCTTCAGTCCGCCGGCGTGACAGCGCTCGATCACCGGCCCGGGAACACCCAGGCCGGCGATGAACGAGGAGGCTCCTTCCTCGATGATCACGTCGATGCAGGCCATCACCTGGTCGGGCAGCGCGGCCAGTAGGTCGACTCCGAAGGGCTTGTCGGTCAGGGCCCGCACCGCTCGCATCTCAGCGCGGATCGCCTCGGGAGGCGCGCCCGCCATGCCCAGGGTCCCGTAGCCCCCGGCCTCGGAGACGGCGGCGCACACGTCCGCGTACGCGACCCGGCCCATGCCGGCCAGGAAGACAGGGTGCTCGATGCCGAACAGGTCGCAGATCGGTGTTCGAAGGCTCACTCCGGCTCCTCTCCTCGTGCGGGATCTCGACGGCAGGTCACGACAATCCGGTCAGCCGACGGGTCCAGCCCGCCAGCTCGCGGGCGACGTCGCCACCCTGCTCCAGATGCTCGACGACGCCCGAGCGATCCGCGGGCTCACGGTTCTGGCCCAGCTTGAACTTCGCCTCGACCCGCTCGATCGGCATCTCGAAGGCGACGATCCGACGCTCGAGCGCGCTCCGCGTCTGCTCCGAGAAAGGAATCTCTCCCTCCTCGTGGCGCCCAACCAGGTCGTCGAGGATGGCCGATGCGGCAACGGGGTCCTCGACGGCCGACGGCCGTCCCCAGACGTGGACGACGGCGTAGTTCCAGGTGGGCGGGGCGTCGTCGTTCTCGTACCAGCGCGGCGAGACGTAGGCGTGGGGACCCGAGAACACCGCCAGCGACGGGCGCTCCGTCGCGAAGCGCCGCCAATGCCCGTTGGCGCGTGCCATGTGGCCGCGGAGGCAGCCCCATCCCCCGTCGCCCGGGTGCAGGCCGAGAGGAAGGTGGGACACGCAGAACGGGTCGTCCGCCGTCACCAGGGCGGCGAAGGGAGCGCTCGCGATCAGGTCGAAGATCGCTCGACGGTCCTCGACGCGGAACGGCGCGGGCAGGTACATCCCGAGCAGCCTATCGCATCGCTCGGGAGTCGGATTCCGAGGCTTCCGCGTCGGTTCCGGGGTCGACGAGGTGGCGTCGGGCTCAGCCCCGCAGCTGCATGTTGAGGAAGGGACCCTCGGTCCAGATCTCGACGTTGTCCCACTGCTCGAGCAGCCGACAACGCGTCACCTGGGCACTCCCCGGCGACCCCATGCGGATCCGGAGGAAGCCCTCTCGCGTCCGATTGAGGCGTTCGATGACGGAGGTCCAGTCTCTGCGGTTCTGGCTCATGGCGCGTCTCTCCAGGCTCCGAGCCCACGGTGCTCCCAGCGAGCTCATCAGTTTGGCGGTGGCGGTCGCGGAAGTGCGATCACCCCGCGGCCAACGACTGAGCTGGCAGGCATAGCACACGAGTCGAGCCCGCCGAACGATCGTCGCATGCAACATAACATCGCAGTGCGCGAAGGATGTAACGTTCGCGGTACCGAACCCGGCTTCGAGTCGGGGGGACTCCGTGGCGCGACGCGGAGCTGACAGGGCATGACGCTCGATCGTGTCGGGCCCGGCGGTAGGGACCGGCCTCGTCGAGACAAGCCGGACCCCAGTCCACCTAACGACCCGGCGCGGGTCCCTCCGGACGCGATTTCCTCGCTCGGGGCGAGGCATTTGCCTGTGTTCTGGGATGGAATTCCCGCATGGTCGCGTCAGGAGACCGCGGAGTCGGCAGCAGCCTGCATCATCTCCGCCAGGATCGGGGCCACGCTCGGCCGCTCCCCGACGCGCCGACACCACGCCGAGACGGCCGGGCAGTCCTCCGGGAGCGGCGCGCCGAGGATCGTCGCGGTGTGGACCTGGATGAAGGTCGCGATGTCGGCGACGCCGAATTTCCCACACAGGAACGAGCGATCGACCAGCTCCTTCTCGAGCTGTCGGCCGAGCTCCGCCAGGGCCTGGACCGCGGTCTGGACGCGGGACGCGTCGGCGTCGTCGGCAGTGGGAGCCGAGGGGTAGAATCGCCCCTCGATCAGGTCCCAGACGTGGGGAAACCAGATCTCGTCGGCGGCCGCCTCCAGCCGACGGCAGCGCGCACGCTCGGCGAGTCCACTGGGGTAGAGCGGGGGCTCGGGTGCCCGCTCCTCCAGGTACTCGAAGATCTGGGTGGAGTCGTATACGGCCACGCTACCGTCGACGAGCACCGGGACCTGCCGCTTGGGGTTCAGGGCCACCACGTCCGGGTGGTGGGGCTCGTAGCGGCCGGATCGGCTCCAGGGGACGTACACGAGCTCCGCATGGAGCCCCTTCTCGCACAACGCGATCCGGGCCTTGGCGGAGAACAGGCTGAGCACACCGACGTAGAGCTTCACGGGACGCTTCCTCCTCGCTGGTTGGAGGCGAGGATCGACCAGAATCGGCACCTCATCTAGATCCAGTTCGGGCATTCGAGTGGTGCCACTCTCCCGTGCGCGGTATCCCTCGAGCATGTGGCTCGCTCTCGACGGCCGTGGCCCGCTCTACGTCCAGACCTACCGCGCACTCCGCCGGATGATCCTCGACGGGGCCCTGCGGCCGGGGAGCCGCCTGCCCGCCACGCGCGTCCTGGCCGATGGCATGGGCCTCTCCCGGAACACGATCCTGGCCGCCTACCGACAGCTCGTGGAGGAAGGCTATGCCGAAGCCCGCGTCGGCTCGGGAACGACGGTCGCGAACGCCCTTCCCGAGAGCGCGACGGCGGCGCCCGCGCGCCGGGAGGCGCGACGGGCGGGAGAGCCGTCCCTGCCCCCGCCGCGGCTCTCCCGGGAAGCCGCCCGCGTGCAGGCCGCCGTTCCGGCGCGCGGAATCTCGTGGGACCTGCCCCGGCGGCCTCTGGAGTTCGACTTCCGCTACGGGGAGCCAGCCTGGGGAGACCTCCCGCTCGAGACGTGGCAGCGCTGGGTCGGTCGACACGCGCGTCGTGCGTCGGCCCGCCGGCTGTCGTACAGCGCGCCGGGCGGAGCCGAGGAGCTGCGCACCGCCCTGGCCGCGTACCTGTCGCGAGCCCGGGCCGTCGAGTGCACGGCCGAGCAGGTCGTGGTCACCTACGGGAGCCAGCAGGCCATCGACCTGACGGCGCGGGTGCTGGTGGACCCCGGCGACCCGGTCGGCATCGAGGAGCCCCACTACACCGGGACGCGCCTGCGTCTCCTCGCTGCGGGCGCCCGGCTGGTTCCGATCCCGGTGGACGACGACGGAATCGACACCGACGCCCTGTCGACCGAACGCTCCCTGCGTCTGGTGTGCGTGACACCCTCGCATCAGTTCCCGACGGGAGGCGTGCTTCCGCTTCCGCGGCGCCTGGCACTTCTCGAGCACGCCGCGGCCCGCGAGGCCTTCGTGCTCGAGGACGACTACGACAGCGAGTTCCGCTACGACGCGCGTCCGGTGGAGAGCCTCCAGGGTCTCGATCCGGACCGGGTGATCTACACCGCCAGCGCCTCGAAGATCCTGGAGGCTCTCCACCGGACGCGCGTCGTAGCGGAACTCGCTGTCGTAGTCGTCCTCGAGCACGAAGGCCTCGCCGGCCGCGGCG